>JAAEPF010000033.1 GCA_024222295.1 Actinomycetes bacterium | reverse complement strand
GTGACGCTGGGTCCGACGGTGACGCTGGGTCCGACGGTGACGCTGGGTCCGACGGTGACGCTGGGTCCGACGGTGACGCTGGGTCCGACGGTGACGCTGGGTCCGACGGTGACGCTGGGTCCGACGGTGACGCCGGCTCCGACGCTGAGGAGTCAGCCGACAGCGATGCGGACCCCGTCGGAGAAGCCGGGCCAGAGCGCGACTGACCACTCGCCGAACTCGCGGTCGCTGAGGGCGACGCAGCCCACGCCCGAGCGGTCGAGCCACATCAGCGTTCCCGACCCCCCGAAGTGTCCGAGGGTGTCCGCACCCGCGGTCGAACCGGTCCAGTGCGGAGACTTGGTTCCGCGTAGTTCCGGCCCGTAGCCCCAGTCACAGGGCCGCTGAACTCCCCAGCCGGGAAGCACGCCGTCGAGTCCCGGCATCTGCACGCTGCGCGCCGCCTCGGCAGTGCCTGGCGCCACCACCGTCGGGTTGCGGTACTCCCCGAGCAGGCGCAACAGGTCGTCCACGTTCGAGTGCATGTCCTTCGCCGCTGATCCCCGAAGCTCGGTGGCCGACATGCCGAGGGGATCCAATACACCCTCCGCCATGTAGTCGGCGAAGGTGATGGCCGTGGTGGCCTCCACATGCGCGGCGAGTACCTCGTAGCCAGTGTTGGAGTAGATACGCCGGGTGCCCGGCTCTGACAGCACGGCACCGCCGTCGAAGTCGTAGCCGCCTGCGTGGCAGAGCAGGTGGGCCACCGTGGAGCCCGGCGGGCCCAGGGGGTCGGCCAGTGCAAACGCTCCTTCCTCCACGGCCAGCAGCACGGCGCGCGCCGTGACCAGCTTCGTCAATGACGCCACGCGCACCACTCGATTGGTGTCACCGTGGGTGGCGAGCACTCCATCGGGTCCGCTGGCGGCGCATGCCGCAAACCCTGCGCCCCAGGAATCCACGGCCGCGAGCGCACGCGCCAGCGCCCCGGCGGATTCAGGCCCCGGGGCGCCGACCGGTACTCTGTGGCTCATCGTTCAACGCATCCCTCTGACATGACCGCATCCTTCGAATCGCTCGGGCTCGACGGCGACATCTGTTCGTCCCTCGCCCAACGTGGCATCGAGACCGCCTTCCCCATCCAGGAGAAGACGATTCCCGACATCCTGTCCGGTCGCGACGTCTGCGGAAAGGCACGCACCGGTTCAGGCAAGACCCTTGCCTTCGGCCTCCCGCTGATCCAGCTGCTCGAGAAGGGCCAGCCTGGACGCCCCACCGCCCTGGCACTGGTTCCGACACGCGAACTGGCCACCCAGGTGCGCGACGAGCTCACGGCGGCTGCACACGCCCGCGGTGTGCGGATCGCGGCGATCTACGGTGGCGACCCGATCGAGAAGCAGATCAAGGCGCTGAAGTCGGGAGTCGATTTCGCGGTGTGCACCCCCGGCCGAGCGATCGACCTCATCGAGCGCGGCGACCTCTCGGTGGCCGACGTGTCCAAGGTCGTGATCGACGAAGCGGACCGCATGGCCGACATGGGCTTCCTACCGCAGGTCGAGTGGATCCTGCGCAACGTCGAGGGCAAGCACCAGACGCTGTTGTTCTCCGCCACGCTCGACGGCGCCATCGACTCGCTGATCAGGCGGTACCAGCACGATCCAGTGCGCCGCGAGGTGGAGTCGAAGGGCGTGTCGGTCGAGAAGATGACCCACGTGTTCCTGCAGGTCCACGAGATGGACAAGGTGAAGGTCGTCGCTGCGATCATCCGGGGCACCGGCCGCACGATGGTGTTCAGCGCCACCAAGCACGGAGCGGACCGCCTGGCCCGGAAGCTGGGCGACGAGGGGGTGGAGGCCCGTGCAATCCACGGCGACCTCCGCCAGAACCTCCGCGAGCGCTCGCTGGCGGCGTTCTCGAAGGGCAAGGTGCAGGCTCTCGTGGCAACCGACGTCGCCGCTCGCGGCATCCACGTCGACGATGTCGACGTGGTGATCCACTACGACCCGCCGTCGGACCACAAGACCTACGTGCACCGCTCGGGCCGCACGGCCCGCGCCGGTGAGGCCGGCGTGGTCGTGACTCTCGTGTTGTGGAACGAGGAGCTCGAGGTGCGGCGCATGCAGAAGCGCCTCGGCATGAACCTCCAGCCCGTCGAGGTGTTCTCCAACGATCCTCGACTCGGCAACCTGCACGAGTTCGAAGGGCTCACCGGCTAGCAGGCACCGCCCATCCGCGAACACCGGCAGCGGGTCGATCAGACTCGGCGGTGATGCCCCCCACGAGCCTTGATGATTCCCGCGCGCTCGTCGCGCTGCACGAGAACGGGATGGACCCCGCGCGCCGGCGCGCTCTCGGCGCCCACTACACGCCCGCGCCGCTTGCGCGGCGCATCGTGCAGCTGGCTTTCGACGAACTGGGCCGGATGCCCAGGATGGTGCTCGACCCGAGCTGTGGGGGAGGCGCGGTGCTGTTGGCCGCGGCCGATGAGCTGGTGCGTCGCGGGCTCGATCCGGCCGACGCCCTCACGCGGATCGCAGGCCAGGACATCGATGCCGACTCGCTCGAGGTTGCGCGGGAGGCATTGCGCCGTTGGGCGGACGAGAACGGGGCCATGGGCGCAGGTGGCGCGCAGCTGTCGGTTGCCGACGCCCTGACGGGTCGGCCGTTGCCCGCAGAAGTCGACGTGGTAGTGGGCAATCCGCCGTTCTCGAGCCCGCTCGACTCGACACACGGCGCGAAGCCCGGTGCCGGTCGACCGGGCGCCTACACCGACTCATCGGCGTTGCACCTGCTCGCGGCGGTGGAGGGCGTCGGCTCGGGTGCGGTGGTGTGCCTGTTGCAGCCGCAGTCGGTGCTGGGAGCGCGGGACGCGGCGCCGGTGCGCGAGTCACTGGCCCGAACAACTGAGCTGTGCGCCTTGTGGGCAACCGATGAGCAGCCATTCGACGCGGCAGTCGAGGTCTGCGCACCGGTGCTGAGGCGTGTGGAGGAGGGACCACACAGGCCCACGGGCGCAACGAAGGTCTCCCTGCTGTGGCGTGACACGCCTGCGCGCCCGATCGCCATCGACTCCGCCGGAAGCTGGAGCCCGTTGCTGGCCGCAGCCCTCGGGGTTCCGCCGGCGGCACACCGCGACCGCTCTTCGATGGTCTCGCTGGGAGAGCGGGCGCATTGCACGGCGGGCTTCCGCGACGAGTTCTACGCCCTGGCCGCAGCAGCGCGCGACCTGGGCCCCGACAATACCGACCCTGCGGGCGACGCGCGGCTGGTCACCTCGGGGATGATCGACCCCGGCGAGCTGCGCTGGGGTCAACGGCCACGGCGGTTGGCGGGCAACTCCGTGCTCCGACCCGTCGTGGCGCTCGATGACCTCGAAGCCGAGTCCACCCGTGTGGCCCAGTGGTCGCGCCGCCGCCTCGTGCCCAAGTTGTTGGTGGCCTCACAGACCAGGGTGATCGAGGCCGTGTGCGACACCGAGGGTGACTGCATCCCGGTCACCCCCGTGGTGAGCGTCGAGCCACTCGATGACGACACGCCCCTCGCGTTGCTGGCTGCGGTGCTCTCGGCCCCGTCCAGCAGCGCCCGACTGGCGCTCGAAGTGGCGGGGACCGGACGAAGCAGCGCGGCGTTGCGAATCAGCGCATCGGCACTCGAATCGATCGCCGTGCCCACGGACCCCACAGGGGTGCGCGATGCGGTATCGGCGTGGCAGGTGCTGTGTGCCCAGCGAGCGAGTCCCGGTGGCCGTAGTTGGGAGGCCGTGGGCAGGCGTCTCGACCGCGCCCTCGGCTTCGAGGACCCCGACGTCGTGCAGTGGTGGGCCTCGCGCCTGCCAGGCAGGGCGCGGGTACGCACTTGACCGCAGGGGTGCGGTTGCGCTTCAGTTGACGCACCATCCGGAGTGGCCCTGAGAGGGGTCCGGCAACCTGGGACGGACACCCAAGGTGCCTGCCTGCCACCGTGCAGGGATGCGGCAGCCCATCGGGCAGCAACCAAGTGTCCGCCACTGGCAGTCGGTCCCGCCCGGGTCCACGTGACACAGGCGACCCAGTTGAGCGCAGAAGGACATCCCTACGAAGACGACCTCCCGGCTACGGGCGCGTGGCGCGAGGGCGACCCGCGCGGTGACCGTCGATTCCACACGGTGTCTCCGGGTCGGCGCTTCGCACTCGAGGGGGGCGGCCATCTCGACCATGTCGAGGTCGCGTACGAAACCTGGGGTGAGCTGGATGCCGAGGCCTCCAATGCGGTGCTGGTCTGTCACGCCCTCACGGGCGACAGCCACGCAGCGGGTCGCACGGGCGAGGGCCATGTGTCGCCCGGCTGGTGGGATCCCCTGATCGGACCCGGCAAGGCGCTCGATACCGACCACGTGTTCGTGGTGTGCATGAACGTGATCGGCGGATGCCAGGGCAGCACCGGCCCCGCGTCGCTCGATCCCGAGACTGCAGATCCGTGGGGGTCGAGCTTCCCGGTGGTGTCGATCCGCGACATGGTCCGCTCGCAGGCCTCTGTGGCCGACTCGCTCGGCATCCTGCGCTGGGCCGGCGTCGTGGGAGGTTCGATGGGGGGCATGCAAGCCGTCGAATGGGCCGTCATGTATCCCGACCGCGTGGGCTCGGCGATGCTCGCGTCGACCACTGCCGAGGCGTCGGCGCAGCAGATCGCATGGAGCCACATTGGTCGCATGGCAGTACAGGCCGACCCACGGTTTCGTGGCGGCGACTACTACGACGCAGTCGACGGTGACGGACCGCATCGTGGCCTGGCAGTCGCGCGGATGCTGGCCCAGGTCACCTACCGCAGCGACGAGGTGTTCACCGACCGCTTCCACCGCACGGTGCTCAACCAACTCGAGTTCTCGCTCGATCGCACTTTCGACATCGAGGGCTACCTCGACTACCACGGTCTGAAGCTGGCCCGCCGTTTCGATGCCAACAGCTATGTCCGGCTCAATCGTGCCATGGACCTGCACGACCTCGGGCGGGGCCGCGGCAGCGTCGAGTCGGCCCTCGCCAGGGTGGACTGTCCGACTGCGGTGGCGGCGGTTCGCAGCGATGGCCTGTACCCGCCCCACCAGCAGCGCCAGCTTCATGACGGACTGACTGCTGCGGGAAACGACAGCACCTGGGTCGACATCGACTCGCCACATGGTCATGACGGCTTCCTGATCGAGACCGACCAGCTTGCCCCGCACATCACGACCCTCCTCGAGAAAGCACTGGACTGAGATGGCAGAAGAGAGAATCGACACGAAATTGGTACGGGCCGGCCGCGGCCACAACGGCCGCGCGTTGGCGCCTGTGATCTGGGCTTCGTCCACGTTCGAGACGCCGACCGTCGCGGATGGCCGCGAGATGGCGCTCTCGGTGGGGGCCACCGAGTTCTACACCCGCTACGGCAACCCCACCGTCAACAACTTCGAGGAGGCTGTTGCCGAACTGGAGGGGGCCGAGGCCGCGAGGGCTTTCGGGTCGGGCATGGGGGCCGTTGCGGCCGTCGTGCTTGGCCTGTGCTCGTCGGGAGACCACATCGTCACCCAGACGCAGCTGTATGCGGGCACCCAGATGTTGCTGCAGGCGGTGTGCCCCCGGATGGGCATCGACGTGACCTTCGTCGACGGAACCGACGCCGATGCCTGGCGTGAAGCCGTGAGGCCGGGCAAGACGATGCTTCTGCTCGCCGAGACGCCCGCCAACCCGAAATTGGACCTCGTGGACCTGAAGTCCCTCGGTGGGATCGCGGGGCCCATGAAGGTGGTGGACTCGACCTTCGCCACCCCCATCGGGCAACGGCCCCTGGAATTCGGTTGCGACCTGGTCGTGCATTCCGCCACGAAGTGCATCGGCGGGCACAACGACGTGACCCTCGGGGTCGTGGCAGGAAGCCGCGAGTTGATCGACTGGGTGTGGGGCTTCGCAGTGCTCCAGGGTGCGGTCGCCAGTCCATACGAGGCAGCCGGTGGCCTGAGGGGCCTGCGGACCCTCGGGGTACGGCTCCGCCACCAGAGCGCCGCGGCGCACGAGGTGGCGACCGCCCTCGAGGCTGACGAACGGGTGGCCGACGTTCGCTACCCGGGGCTCGAGTCACACCCGCAGCACCAACTGGCTGCCCGGCAGATGGACCTCATGGGTGGCCTCGTCACGTTCGATGTAGCCGGTGGCTTCGAAGCAGGACGACACCTCGTGGAGTCCACATCGGTGTGCAGGCTTGCCACATCACTCGGTGGTCCCGAGACGCTGGTCACCCACCCGGCATCGACGACACACGTCAACCTGCTGCCCGACGAGCTCGAGGCGGCGGGGATCGGACCGGGAACCATCCGGATGTCGCTCGGCCTGGAGGACCCGGCGGACGTGATGGCGGACCTGGCCTCAGCGCTTGCGTGACGCCGGCCTTGTATGAGCTCGTCGGGCCGCCGGGGGTAACGTGAGGACCATGGCGCCCCGAAGTCTGCACAGCATGGCGCCGCGGGGGAGCACGGCGCGGCGTCTGATTGCGTTGCCTCTCGTCTGGTTGGTCCTCGTCTCGTTGGCCAGTGTCGGGTTGGGGGGCCCGGTCGGGGCCCAGGAGCCGGACCAACCTGGCGAAGACACAACGACGACCCTCGCCGAACTCGACACTGCGGGCACGCCGGCCAGGGAAGCGCCGCTGACCGAGTCCGAGAAGGCCAGCCGCACGATCAACCTCGTGGTGATCGCCCTGTTGACACTTGCCGCTGTCGTGTTCGTGGCCACCATCGTGTTCTGGCGGCGCACACGGCCCGCGCGGCTCATGGCCAGCGAAGCCACTGAGGTCGCGGACGCCGCACCCTCGTCGCCGCCGCCCGACCCCACACCATTCGCGCAGGCCCCATCGCCCATGCCGTCCCAGGCTCCCGCGCAATCCCCGGCACAACCTCCGGCAGCGGCCCGGTCCGTCCCAGCAGCTCCGTCGGCGCGTCCACCGGCCCTCGCACCCACTGCGCCAGGCTCATGGTCAGCGGTGGCCGCGTCGGTCGGGATCGATCAGCAGGTCCGGGCCACACCCCGACCCGCGTTCGAGACCGACTCCGGCGGAACCTGGGCTTCGCAGGGCTGGGGCGAGAGGACCCCGGATGCCTCGGTGCTTCCGCAGGGATTCTCGGGCACCGAACCGGCCGAAACGTCGCCGAATGATGCCGCCGACGAGGGACCGGGTGCACCCAACCCCTTCGAGTAGTCAGCGCTGACCGCTTCGTCCGGTCAGTCGGAGTGCCGGGTGACGGGGTAGCCGCCCGACTTGCGGGCATACATGTCTGCGTCGCTGCGGGCCACGATCTGCTCGAGGTCATCGGCTGTCTCAGCCATCGCGGTGCCGATGCTCACTGACACGTCGAGGTCCCCGGCTGCGGTGGCCACGGGCTTGTCGAAGGCTGCAGCTATGCGCTCCCGCGTCGCTGCGGCCTGCACGGAGTCCATGCCGGGGGCGCAAACAGCGAATTCGTCGCCGCCGATGCGCCCCACGAAGTCACCTTCGCGGGTCGCCAGCACCAGGCGTTCAGCGATCGATGCCAGGGTCTCGTCACCGACTGTGTGGCCGTGCCTGTCGTTGATCGACTTGAATCGGTCAGCGTCGACGAAGAACACCGCCACAGGGAAGTCGTCCGCACGTGAGTTCAGCTGTTCGATGCGGTCCTCGAAGGCGCGTCGGTTCGGCAGCGCCGTCAGGTGGTCGGTGCTGGCTGCATGGCGCAGCCGCCTGTCGTCGCCCGCCCGGGCGAATGCAAGCGAGGCGAGGCTGACGGCGCGCCCCAGGATCATCTCGTCCCAGGGGTTCGGTCCCTCGTCGCGCGGGTTGGGCATCACAAATGCCGCATGCACCGACTTGCGGTTGTTCTCGGGAACCCCGACGACCCACCGGCGCAGACCGAAGGTGGCGTCATTCGGGGTGTCACGCACGGATGCCAGGATCTCGGCGGAGTTCTCGATGCGATCGTGGTGGCCGTCGCACAGGTGTGTGGCGACACCATCGAAGTCGTGCACCAGGCAGACCCAGTCGAGCCCGAACTGGATACGCAGGAGTTCCATCAGGCTCTCCAGCACCTCTGAGAGCTCGGCGCCGGCGACAAGGCTGTCGAGCACCCGGTCGATGCTGTGCCGCTCGGCGGTGGGGCGGATCACACCCAGCAGGTAGCAGTTCTCGTTGAGCACCCTTCCCGTTGCGGTCCCCGGTACCCAGGTTCCGGTCTTGTGGAGCGCCCGCACGGGCAGCTCGAGCGCCACGGCGGCGGGTGGTCTCTCCAAGGTCTCCTTCTGTTGTTCGAGGATGGCCGCCATCATGGGGGCGACCTCGGCCATGTCGTCGGGGTGCAGCATCTCGACGATGTTGCGACCGACCAGCTCGCTGGGGTCGTAGCCGAGGATGTCGGCGGCCGCCCGGCTGGCCCAGATGATCTGGAGCTCGGGGTCGAGCAGCACCACGAGGAAGGGGAACTGCTCCGCCAGTGCCGCCGCCAACTCCGCTGCGAGGGGCATCCCCTCGAGCGGATCGGCTGGGCGGTCGGCGTCCAGGCGAAGGTGATCGGTAGGACCACTGCACCCCTTGAGACAAGGAGCTCCAGCGTGCCGAATCAGGTCGTTCGGTCCAGTCTCCGCCTCCACACGAAGGTGGTGTTGAGGTACCAGTTGACCACCAGGGCCACCGTTGCCCCGAGCAGGTTGTGCACCACCCGAGCGGCGTCCTCGCCGATCAGGTCGAACAGGAAACCGGTCTCCTGCAGCCACGAGAAAACGGCGATGTGCACCAGGGTGCCGACCAGCGTCATCAGCGCGTAGAGCCCGAACGCCGGCAACAAGCGCCATCCGGTGTAGCGCTGCTCCCAGAACGTGAACTCGTTGTTGATCGCGAACAACAGCAGCGTGGTGAGTGACACACTGAACACGAACGACGAGTAGATCGGGTCGAGTGCGTCGTTGAGACCGGTTTCCACCCTCGGGAATCCCATGGCCTCGAAGATGGTGAACAACACCGAGTTGACCGCGAGGCCGAGGATTCCGACCAGCACGTAGAGCAGGAACACCGGGTTGATCTGTCGGCCGAGGCGAAGCTCCGCCACCGCAAGCAGGTACGAGCGGATCACACTTCGGTTGAGCTTCGTCTCACCGTGCACCCGGTTGGCGAACTCGTATCCGACCTCCGCGACCCGCAGCGACCGATTGCGTCCGATGAACTCCAGCAGGATCTTGAAGCCCATCGGGTTGATCTGTGCGGCTGTGTCCTCGTAGGCGTTGCGCGTGAGCATGAAGAATCCGCTCATCGGGTCATCGGTGGGTACCCGCAGGAACACCTTGGCGATCCCCGCCGCCACCCAGCTCACGAATCGCCGCTGGGCGCTCCACTCGCCATAGCCGCCGCCCTCGCTCTCGCGGGAGCCGACCACCACGTCCGCATCGCCGCTGCGAAGCACCTCGAGCATCCGGGCAAGTGCCGCCGCGTCGTGCTGCAGGTCAGCATCGATCACCGCCAGGTACGAGCCACGCGCGCTGTACATGCCATCCAGCACTGCGGCGCTCAGGCCAGGGTCGTGGAAGCGCCTGATCACCACGATCGTGTCGTCCTCGGCGGCGAGTTCCTCGGCCACCCGCCAGGTTCCGTCGGGGGAATTGTCGTCGGCCACGATGATCTCGTGAGTGGTTCCCTCGAGGGCCGCATGGACCCGGCGAACCAGTTCAGGCAGGTTCTCTGCCTCGCAGTAGGTGGGTGTGATTACCGAGACGACCGGTGGTGAGGCTGTGCGGTTCATGGGGTGCCAAGAGCGTAACTTCGCCGACCTACGCTGGCGCCCATGTGCGGTCGCTTCGTGTCTTCATCCGGTGCGCAGGACATCGCGAAGTACTTCGACGTCGACGAGGTCAGCGAACAGGCTCTCGAACACCGTCCCAACTACAACACGGCGCCGACCACCGATGTGTTCGTGGTGTACTCCGACGGCTCGACCCGCCGGCTCGACACCTTCCATTGGGGACTCGTGCCGAAGTGGGCCAAGGAGCTGAAGGTCGGCAGTCGCATGATCAACGCGAGGGCCGAGACCGTTGCGGAGAAGCCGGCCTTCCGTGCGGCGTACAGGCGTCGCCGCTGCATCGTTCCCGCCGACGGCTTCTATGAGTGGAACAAGCCCGAAGGCGCAGGGGCGAAGCAGCCCTGGTACATCACGCGCCCGGACGGCGAGCCCTACGCGTTCGCCGGGTTGTGGGAGCAGTGGAAGGGTCGGCTTCCCGGTTCTGCCGAGGACTCCGACGAGGTGACGGTGCGGTCCACCACCATCATCACCGGATCACCCAACGACAAGATGGCCGAGCTGCACGACCGGATGCCGGTCATCCTGCCGGCGGCGGCGTGGGAGCAGTGGCTCGACCCGGCCAGCGAGGTCGAGGGAATCGCGAAGTTGCTCGTGCCCGCGCCACCGAAGCTGATCACGTTCCACCCGGTGTCGACGGAAGTCAACAACGTGCGCAACAAGGGTCCGCACCTGATGGACCCAGTCGAGCTGCCCTAGCCGGGAACGCTGTCGCCGTAACCGGCCGAGCGCAGCGCCTTGCGGATTGCCTCGGTGTTGCGGTCCATCTCGGTGGGGTCGGGGTTGTTGTCGGCATTGGCGAAGCTCAGGTCGCTCTCGTGCTCGATGGGCACGAGGTGCACGTGGCAGTGCGGCACTTCCATGCCGAGGATCATCGAGCCCACCCGCGCGGGCGAGAAGACCTCCTGCAAGGCGCTGCCGACCGCCTGTTGCACCTCGGCCATGTGCCCCCAGGTCGCCGCGTCGACGTCGACCCAGTGGTCGACCTGGCGCACGGGCACGACCATGGTGTGACCGGGCTGGATCGGGGCGATGGTGAGGAACGCCACCACGTCGTCGTCGCGCCACACGAAACGGCCGGGCAACTCGCCCTGGATAATCCTCGTGAAGATCGACGGCTCGGGTGAAGGGGAGTCCTCAGCGGTCATCGTCGCAGCATAGGCAGCGTTTGCGGGGAGGCGGGGCGCCCGTGTGCTTCGCCGCGCACCTACAATGAGGCCGTGCCAGAACAGCCCGAGTCCAGCGCGGCGGCCACCCGTCGTGGGCTCGCGGGCGAGGAGATTCCCGAAGGCGAGGACCGCCTGCTCACGGTGCCCAACCTGATAACGCTGGTGCGGCTGTTGTGCATCCCGGTATTCCTGTGGATGTTGTTCGGCCGCGAGCTGCGATGGCAGGCCGCGGTGCTGCTGGGCGTCCTGGGCGCCACCGACTGGGTCGACGGCTGGGTCGCCCGGCGGTTCGGTCAGGTGTCCAACTTCGGCAAGATGTTCGACCCCACCGTCGATCGTCTGCTCATGATCGTCGGTGTCGGTTCGATCATCATCGTGGGCGCCGTGCCGCTGTGGTTCGGCATCCTGGTGATCGCCCGCGAGGTGGTCATGTCGATCTATGTCGTGGCCATCACGGCAATGGGTGCACGCCGCATGGACGTGTCCTTCATCGGCAAGACCGGCACCTTCTGCCAGATGGTCGCATTCCCGCTGTTCCTGATCGCCAGCGACGAGAGCCTCTCCTCGGGGCTTCGTGATGCGATGGAGATCGGAGCCTGGGCGACCGGCATTCCGGGTCTCGTGTTCGGCTACATCGCATTCGCCGGCTACCTGCGTGATGGTCCGACCGCCCTGCGCGAGGGCCGCCAGTCTCACGATGCCGACCTCGCTGCGGACCTGACCCGTGGACTATCCCCCAACCCCAAGGACCTGACGTGAAAGCCGTGATCATGGCCGGAGGTGAGGGCACCCGGTTGAGGCCCCTCACCTCCAACGCCCCCAAGCCGATGATGCCACTCGCGAACCGGCCGATGATGGAGCACATCGTGGAGCTGCTCGTGCGACACGGCATCGACGAGATAGTCGTGACCGTGGCGTTCATGGCCAACACGATCCGCACGTACTTCGGCGACGGCTCCGAGTTCGGAGTGCGCATGGTCTATGCGACCGAGGAGACCCCGCTCGGCACCGCCGGGTCGGTACGCAACGCCATGGACGAGCTCGACGAGACGTTTCTCGTGATCTCGGGCGACGTGCTCACCGACGTGGACCTCGGAGCGATCGTCGACGCCCACAACGAGGCGGGCGCCTTGGCCACGATCGGACTGGTCCGGGTCGAGAACCCACTCGAGTACGGAATAGTCATCACCGACGAAAGCGGCGGGATCGAGAGGTTTCTCGAGAAGCCCACGTGGGGCCAGGTGTTCTCGGACACGATCAACTCGGGCATCTACGTGCTCGAGCCGCGCATATTCGACTGGATCGAGCCCGACGTGGCCGTGGACTTCTCCGGTGAGGTGTTCCCGCAGGTGCTGGCCGACGGCGAGAAGGTGCTCGGTGCGGTGGCCGACGGCTACTGGGAGGACGTGGGCACCCTCGAGTCCTACGTGCGGGCCCACAAGGACATCCTCGATGGCCGCGTCGAGGTGGACATACCCGGTTTCGAGGTGTCAGACGGTGTCTGGGTGGGCGAGGGGGCCGAGATCCATCCCGATGCCTCGCTGACCGGACCGGCGGTGATCGGCGACAACTGCAACATCGACGCAGGTGTGCAGGTTGGTGAGTACGCCGTGCTCGGCACCGGCGTGCGCGTCCGCGGCGATTCCGAGCTCGAGCGAACGGTCGTGCACGACAACGCATACCTCGGCGAAGGGGTGCGCCTGCGCGGCACCGTTGTCGGGCGCTCGGCCGACCTCCGCCGCGGCGCCCGCTGCGAGGAAGGTGTGGTGATCGGCGACGAGGTCTTCGTCGGCGAGGACTCGGTGATCTCCACTGACGTCAAGGTGTACCCGTTCAAGACCATCGAAGCCGGCGCCGTCGTCAACACATCGCTGATCTGGGAGTCGCGCGGCGCGCGCAGCCTGTTCGGTCGCGGAGGGGTGAGCGGACTGGCCAACGTCGACGCCACCCCGGAGCTGGCCGCCAAGGTGGCGCTCGCCTACGCAACATCGCTTCCCAAGCAGTCCCGGGTCGTGGTGTCACGTGACTCGTCTCGGGCCGCGAGGATGCTCAAGAGGGCGATGATCTCGGGCCTGCAGGCGGGCGGCATCAACGTGTTCGACCTGGAGGTGGCCGCAATGCCGGTCACCCGGTTCCACAGCCGCTCTGCCAACGTGGAGGGGGGGATCTCGCTCCGGCTCGCCGACGGTGACCCCGACTCGGTGATCATCCGCTTCCTCGACGGTGGCGGCGCCGACATCACCGAGGCCAGCCAGCGCAAGATTGAGCGGCTCTTCTCGCGTGAGGACTTTCGCCGGGTGCGCCCCGCCGACATCGGCGACATCGACCTGGTGCCCCGGGCACTGGAGCGCTACGCGGTGGCCCTCGAGCAGTCGATCGACACCGGTGCGATCAGCGAGAAGGGCTTCAGGGTCGTAATCGACTATGGCTACGGCTCGGCCAGCCTCGCGATGCCCAATGTGCTCGCGAAGCTGGGCTTGGAGGTGCTGGCGGTCAACCCGTACGTGTCGACTGCCGGCATGCTCGGCTTCGATCGTGAGCAGCACTCCCGTGACACCGCACGCCTCGTCACTGCCGCGGATGCCGACCTCGGCGCCGTGATCGACCCCACAGGCGACCAGCTCACACTCATCGACGGCGAGGGCAACGTCCTGGGTGACACCGAGGCGCTGTTCTGCTTCCTCGAGCTGGTTTGCGGCTCGATGGACGGCGACACCGTGGCCCTGCCGGTGAATGCGCCGCGCGCGGCTGCCGAGCTGGTGGAGCGCGGGGGCGCGAAGGTGCTGTGGACCAAGACATCGGCTCCGGCACTGATGGCGGAGGCCGAGTCACCTGGTGTCGGCTTCGCCGCCAACCTGGAAGGTGGAGTGATCCTCCCCGGGTTCATGCCGGCCTTCGATGGTGCTGCGGGATTGCTCAAGATCCTCGATCTGCTGGCTTCGCGCGACACCTCGCTGGCCGAGGTTCGCAGCGCTGCGCCGGAGTCACACCTGGTGCACGAGACCGTGGTGACCCCGTGGGAGCAGAAGGGCCTGGTCATGCGCAGCCTCGTTGAGCAGACGCAGGGCCGCGACGTCGAACTCATCGATGGCGTGAAGGTCAACCACGATTCCGGCTGGGCTCTGCTGCTGCCCGACCCCGAGGAGCCAGTGACCCACATCTGGGCAGAGGCGGACAGCCCGGCGGAAGCCCGCCAGCTCACCCAGGAGTACGCACGGCGCCTCCGACAGATGGTCAGGTGAGTTAGGTTTGGCCGAATGAACGTCCCGGCGGAACTCAGGTACTCGAAGGATCACGAATGGATCCGCGCCGATAGGGCCACCGTGCGCGTCGGCATCACCGACTACGCACAGGACGCTCTCGGTGACGTGGTGTTCGTCCAGCTGCCGGAGGTGGGTGCGCAGGTCGACTCCGGCGGTGAACTGGGCGAGATCGAGTCGACCAAGTCGGTCTCGGAGCTCTACGCACCCGTGGCCGGTGAGGTCACAGAGGTCAACCTCGCCCTGGAAGACGGCCCGGAGCTCGTCAACAGCGATCCCTACGGTGAGGGTTGGATGGTCACCATCGCAGTGTCGGACCCTGCGGCCCTCGAGGAGCTGCTCGACGCCGATGCCTACAGCGCGTTGATCGAGGGCTGAGCGTGTCAGACGGCGTCACCTGCCCGCGGTGCAGTGTCCGCAATGCCGGCGAGGCGCGGTTCTGCAGTGCGTGCGGGGCCGAGCTGCCCGACGCCGAGGTGGCCACAGGGAGCTGGCCGAAGCTGGGCGTCGACGTGCCCACCGAGGGCGAGGTCGGCCAGATGGTGGTCACCCGGGGGGCGACTGCGGGCGCCCGATATGCGCTGGAGGCGCCCGAGACGTCGATCGGCCGCCATCCCGACAGCGGCATCTTCCTCGACGACGTCACGGTCTCGCGCCGCCACGCAAAGGTGATCACCGAGTCCGAAGGGCAGTACGTGATCGAAGACGTCGGCTCGCTCAACGGCACCTACGTAGATGGCGAGAGGGTCGAGCGGCTCGCGTTGCGCGAGGGGGCCCAGATCCAGATCGGCAAGTTCCGCCTGGTGTTCGTCATCGGCACGCTCGGTGGTGACGCGTGAGCACGGCCGAGCCCGAGACCTCGGCCCCACTGTCGATCGGAGAGGTGCTCTCGGTGCTCACCGAGGAGTTCCCCGACGTCACGATCTCCAAGATCCGCTTCCTGGAGAGTCAGGGTCTGGTGTGCCCGGAGCGCAACGCGTCCGGCTACCGGCAGTTCAGCGATGGCGACGTCGAACGCCTCCGATGGATCCTTCGCCAGCAGCGCGACCACTTCCTGCCCCTGAAGGTGATCAAGAAGGCGCTCGACTCGGGCGTGGAGCTGGTGGACGCCGGTTCGGACCAACCAACTCTGTGGACCGCGCTCGCGGACGAGGCTGCCGAGCAGGCGGCCGGCGCGCCCGACGAGACGACTGACGAGACGCCCGTCGAGGCGAACGACGGTCAACCTGGCGACAAGCCGAACCAGCAGTCGCCGGAGCAGCGCGCAGAGCCGCAGGCGCCGCGCCACGCCACCCCCGCCGATGTCGTGGCGGCGCTGCAGGAAGACCCGCGCAAGCCCAAGGAGCCCGGCCGGTCCACCGCCACGAGCGCTCCGGTCGAGCCACCGCCGCCTGCGGAGGTGGTGGAGGTGCCGGCAGGCCAGCTCACACATGCCGAGTTGCTGGATGCGAGCGGGCTCGACGAGGACTACCTGGCCGCACTGGTCGAGTTCGGCCTGCTCGCCCCACGCGACGTCGGCGGCGAGCCCACCTACGACGACACCGACCTGGTCGTCTGCCGCGCCGCCGCCCGATGCGCCGTGCTTGGTGTCGGACCGCGCCACCTGCGCATCTACAAGGTCGCTGCGGTGCGCGAGGCCGGCCTGGTGGAGCAGGTCGTGATGCCGTTGTTGAAACAGCGCAACCCCGAGGGTCGCATGCAGGCCGCCGAGACCGCCGCCGAGCTGGCCGAGCTCGGTGCAGACGTGCACGCCGCGTTGCTCCGCCGCGAGCTCGGCCCGGACATTGCCCGGCAACGGTAGGATCTGGCAGTGGTCGAGCTGGAACTGCTTGGAGTGCGCGTCGAGTTGCCGAGCAATACGCCCGTGATGCTGCTCGCGGAGCGCGAGGGGCGTCGCCGCCGACTGTCGATATTCATCGGCGGTCCGGAAGCAGCTGCGATTGCGTTCGCACTTGACGGAGTTGAGCCACCGCGGCCGCTCACACACGACCTCGCGTGCGTGCTGCTCGACAACCTCGGGGCATCGCTGGAGCGAGTGGTGATCACCGAGCTGCGTGACACGACCTTCTACGCCGACCTGCACGTGGTGCAGCCCGACGCCGAGGAGGGTGATCCGCCGATGGTGGTTTCCGCCCGCCCCTCGGACGCCGTGGCGCTGGCCGTGCGCACGGGATCTCCGGTCTACGCCACAGAGGAACTCCTCGACGAGGCCGGCTACACCGAGGAGGCCGAGGACGAGTCGCCCGACGAGGTGGTGGAGGAGTTCCGGGAGTTCATCCAGAACGTGTCCCCGGAAGACTTCGCCAGCTGATCCGGGGCCTCGCGACGCCGGGGGAGTGCGGTCGCGCGGAAATCCACCCGATGTGCGCTACACCACGGTAGTTTGGTCGGCCGTGGAAACTTTCGAAGAGGGATTCAGCGGCCGCAAGACGGCCGAGGTGGTCGGCATCAGCTACCGGCAGCTCGACTACTGGGCGCGCACCGACCTGGTGCGTCCTTCGCTGGCCGACGCCAAGGGCTCCGGCACCCGTCGGCGCTACTCCTACCGCGACCTGCTCGAACTCAAGGTCATCAAGCAACTCCTCGACTCTGGTCTGAAGCTCGAATCAGTGCGCGATGTGTTCGCCTACCTGCGTGAGCAGCTGGGCGAGGACATCGCCACCGCCAACCTGGTGATCAACGGAAAGAACTCTGTCGTGGTCGCCTCCGGCGACGAACTGATCGACGTCCTCAACGCGGGCCAGGGTGTATTCAACGTGCTCGCGCTCGGTGGCGTGAAGGACGACCTCGATGCCGCAATCGTCGAGCTGCGTCCGGGCGGGGAAGCCTCCTCGTCGGCCTCCGCGGTCTGAGCCGGGTGCGTTCCTCCCCACTCGACGACCGCCACAGGGCCCTCGAAGCGAAGATGGTCCCGTTCGGGGGCTGGGAGATGCCGTTGTCGTACCCCGCCGGCACCCTCGAAGAGCACCGGGCGTGCCGCGAAGGAGCGGTGGCGTTCGACGTGAGCCACCTCGGCACCGTGCGCGTGGAAGGCCAGGGGGCGCTCGCGGCGTTGCAGGGGACGCTCACCAACGACCTCCAGAAGGTCACACCCGGGCGGGCGCAGTACACACACCTGCTGGCCGCCGACGGCTCGGTGCTCGACGACATCATCGTGTGGTGGATCGATGACGAGGCGTTCGACGTGATGCCCAACGCCTCCAACACGGACCGTGTGGTGGGGGCCATCACCGGCGCTGCGCCGGGTCGCGTGGACGTCCGTGATACCACCGCCGAGAGGGCCGTCATCGCGGTGCAGGGCCCACAGGCGCGCCAGAAGCTGGCGACCGTCAGCGAGTCGGCCTCTTCGGTGGGGCGGTTCCGGGTGCAGGAGTTCGAGTGGAATGGCCACCGCTGCACCGTGGCGGGAACCGGCTACACCGGATCCGATGGAGTCGAGTGCGCCATCCCCGCCGCTGCGGCCGGGGACTTCTGGGACGCCGTGCTGGCCGCGGGGATACAGCCAGCCGGTCTCGGCGCCCGCGACACGCTGCGCCTCGAGGCGGGGCTGCCGCTGCACGGCCATGAGCTGGGTGAGGGGATCACACCGCTCAACGCTGGCCTCGGCTGGGTGGTGGCGTGGGACAAGGGCGGGTTCCCGGGCCGCGAAGCCCTGCTGGCCCAACGCGAGGCCGGGGTGGACCCGGTACTGCGCGGGCTGAAGGTGCAGGGGCGGCGTCCGCCCCGTACGGACCAGCAGGTAATGGCCGGTGGCAAGGTGGTCGGACGGGTGACCTCGGGCAACTTCAGCCCGATGCTCGGATGCGGCATCGCCATGGCCCTGGTCAGCCCCGATGTGGTCGTGGGCGACACCGTCGGCGTCGACGCCCGTGGCACCGAATTGGTCGCCGAGGTGGTCGAGATGCCGTTCTTCAGCGGCTGAGCTCCGGCGCGTTCAGCTCGCGAAGTCCTCCGGGGGCGGGCAGGAGCACACCAGGTTGCGGTCACCGTAGCCTCCGTCGATGCGGCTCACCGGAGGCCAGTACTTCGCGGGCCCGGTGGCGGTTGCTGCCACAGGCCAGGCGGCGGTGCTGCGCTCGTAGGTGTGCTCCCACGAGTCAGCGCCCACCACTTCGGCGGTGTGTGGTGCGTTGGCCAGGGGGTTGTCATCGGTGGGCCACGTGCCGTTGCCGACACGGTCGATCTCGGCGCGGATGGCGATCATCGCGTCGCAGAACCGGTCGATCTCACCGAGCGACTCCGACTCGGTGGGCTCCACCATCAGGGTGCCCGCCACCGGGAAGGAGAGGGTAGGGGCGTGGAAGCCGTAGTCGATCAGTCGCTTGGCGACGTCCTCTGCGCTGACGCCGGTGCTGGATGCGATCTCGCGCAAGTCGAGGATGCACTCGTGCGCGACCAGCCCGTGGCTGCCGGAGTAGAGCACCGGGTAGTGGGACCCGAGGCGTGCCGCGATGTAGTTGGCCGACAGGATCGCCACTGCAGTGGCCTCGGTGAGGGCGTCGCCCATCAGCGCTATGTACGCCCACGAGATCGGCAGGATTCCCGCGGAACCGAACGGTGCAGCAGAGATCGTGGGGCGGTTGCCCGGGCCATCGACGGTGGACACGTCGCGCTCTTGCTCGCGGGGTGAGAAGCGGTGCCCCGGCAGGAACGGTGCCAGGTGTGCCATGGCCGCAACCGGCCCGACGCCCGGGCCGCCGCCGCCGTGGGGGATGCAGAAGGTCTTGTGCAGGTTGAGGTGGCTCACGTCGGCGCCGAACCAGCCGGGCTTGGCCACGCCCACGAGCGCATTGAGGTTGGCCCCGTCGACGTAGACCTGACCGCCATTCTCATGAATGATGCGGCACAGCTCGGTGATGCCCTCCTCGAACACGCCGTGGGTCGAGGGATAGGTCACCATGGCGGCCGCCAGGCGATCGCCATGCTCCTCGGCGCGGGCCCGAAGGTCGGCCATGTCGACGTTGCCGGACTCGTCTGTGTCCACCACGACCACCCGCATGCCGGCCATGACGGCGCTGGCGGCATTGGTGCCGTGCGCGGAAGAAGGGATCAGGCAGACGTCGCGGTCGGGCTCGCCACGCGACGCGTGGTACGCCGAGATGGCCAGCAGTCCGGCCAGCTCGCCCTGTGACCCGGCGTTGGGTTGCAGTGAGACTGCGTCATAGCCGGTCATGGCACAGAGTGCGGCCTCGAGCTCGGAGATCATCTCGAGGTAGCCGGCGGCATGCGCCGGCGGTGCGAATGGATGGATGCCCGAGTACTCCGGCCACGTGACCGGCATCATCTCGACCGCCGCGTTGAGCTTCATCGTGCACGACCCGAGCGGGATCATCGTGCGGTCGAGGGCGAGGTCCGCGTCGGCGAGCTTGCGCAGGTACCGCATCATCTCGGTTTCGGAACGGTGGGCATGGAACGTCGGGTGTTCACAGAAGGTGGAGACCCGCTCCTGGTCCTTGGGCAGTCCGCTGGGTGCGCGGCGCGGCTCGCCCGAGGGCACTCCCGAGAAGGCCTTGAGCACCGCCTCCACCGTCGCCGTGGAGGAGGTCTCATCGAGCGACACACCGACCGTGTCGTGGTCGACGAGGCGCAACAGCAGGCCTGCGGCCTGTGCCGCCGCCACCACTTCGGAGCCATGTCCGGGAACGGACACCGCGAGGGTGTCGAAGAACGTGTCGTTGAGCACCTCGTGGCCCGCGCCGGCCAGCGATGCAGCAAGTTCGGATGCGTGGCCGTTGACCCGCTGTGCGATAGCTGTCAGGCCCTCTGGGCCGTGGTAGACGGCATATGCGGCCGCGACGTTGGCCAGCAGCACCTGCGCGGTACATATGTTGGACGTCGCCTTCTCTCGCCTGATGTGTTGTTCGCGCGTCTGGAGGGCGAGGCGGAACGCCGGCGATCCGGAGCTGTCGACCGACACTCCCACCAACCTGCCGGGCAGGGCGCGGCGGGCCCGGTCGGACACGGCCATGAAGCCGGCATGCGGACCTCCGTAGCCAAGAGGCACCCCGAAGCGCTGGGCGGAGCCGACGACGACGTCCGCGCCCCATGACCCGGGTGGCTCGAGCACGGTGAGGGCGAGCAGGTCGGTGGTGACGCACACGACTGCGCCGGAGTCGCTCGCGGCCGCGGCGCGCGGACGGTGGTCACGTACCGCGCCCGAGCTCCCCGGGTGCGCCAGCAGCACCCCGAACGCGTCGGGTGGGAACGGGTCGTCGCCACGGGGATCGAAGGTGCGTATGTCGATGCCGAGTGGTGCCGCCCGGCCCACGACCACGTCGAGCACCTGGGGATGGCAGTCGGAGTCGACCCAGAACACATTGCCGTCGACCTTCGACTGGCGCCGCGCGAGCGTCATCGCCTCCGCAGCGGCGGTGGCCTCATCGAGCATCGAGGAGTTGGCGATGTCCATGCCGCACAGGTCCGCCACGAGCGTCTGGAAGTTGAGCAGCATCTCTAGGCGGCCCTGGGAGATCTCCGGTTGGTACGGCGTGTAGGCCGTGTACCAACCGGGGTTCTCGATCATGTTGCGCAGGATCACCGGCGGGGTCACCGTGTCGTTCCAGCCGCACCCGATGAGGCTCGTGGCAACGGTGTTGGCCGCAGCGAGTTCCTCGAGCCGTGCGAGGACCGCGGCCTCGCTGCCCGAGCCGGCTCCCTTGACCACTTCGTCGATTCGGAGCGGGTCGGAGGTGCGGATCGAGTCGGGCACGAGGGCATCCAGCAGCGACCCCATGGAGGAATGGCCGACCGCTTCGAGCATCGTGGCGACCTCGGCCTGGTCAGGGCCGATGTGGCGCTGGGCGAAGGCGTTGTCTGCGGAATCGTTCACTGGCTCACCTCGGCGCTGTCTGAATCGGCGCTGTGCTCGTTGATGGCGGCGCCGATTGCGTTCATGGCCGCACCCATCTGCTCGGAGCGGTTGTCGATCACCCACTGCTTGGAGGCGGCGGTGCTGGCGGTACGCCCGTCGAAGTGCGGCAGCACGTAGCGGGCGAACAGCTCGAAGCTCTTGTGGGTGGCAGCGGTGTCGGCCCACTCGTGGGCCTGCAGCAGGATCGTGCCGAACCCGCCATCGGACTGCTCGATGAGCTCTTCGATCAGGGCGATGGCGTCCTCGGGAGTGCCGATGACTCCGCCTCCGCTGTTGTTGAGCACATCGGCCAGCTCGTCGGTGGGCGCATCGGGGAAGATCGGCAGCGCGGCGACGTCGCGGAAGTAGTGCGCATAGTCGTCCAGTCCGAACCGCACGTCGTCATAGGCCTGCTCGCGCGTCTCGGCGAGGTGCATGAGACTCACCAGTCGCCAGTCGCGTCGCTCGGCCCGCTGGCTGAACTGCTCCGAGCGCTGCTCCATCACCCCCCAGTTGGACGACAGCATGTCGATGCCGGCGCGCTGGCTCGCACCGATGGACAACAGTGAGCAGCCGAACCGGCCGGCGGCCCTGGGTCCGGACGGTGAGATCATCGCGGCGACCGCCACCTCGGGGTGCGGTTCGGTGTAGGGGCGCAGCTGCAGCCGGGCGTCGCGCATGGTGAACCACTCGCTCTCATGCGTCACCGGCTCGTCGGTGCGAAGCAGCGTGAGGATGACCTCGAGGGCCTCCTCCATGCGGTGGCGCTGCACGGCGGGGTCGATGCCGAGCATCGCGGCATCCGATGGAAGCGCGCCCGGCCCCACGCCGAGCATCACCCGTCCACGTGTGAGGTGGTCGAGCTGCACGATGCGCTGGGCCACCATGAAGGGATGGTGGTAGGGGAGTGACACCACGCCGGTGCCGAGGCGGATGTGGCGGGTGCGCTCCGCCGCGGTTGCGATGAACAGTTCCGGCGACGCGATGATCTCGTATCCGCCGGAGTGGTGCTCGCCGATCCAGGCCTCGTGGAACCCCAGCCGGTCGAGGTGCTGTACCAGCTCCAGGTCACGCTCGAGGGCAAGGGTGGGGTTCTGCTTGACGGGGTGGAAGGGCGCCATGAAGACGCCGCATCGGAGGGGCCAGTCCATCACCGGAGTTTGTCAGCTTCGGGCCCCATGGGCCGAGCGGAGGGAGGCACTCCACGGCGGTCGAGTTCCTCGTCCGCGAACGACCGTGGATCCTCGAGCGGTTCCACATGGGTGTCCACGGTCAGGAACGGGACCTGGTCGCGCAAGTCGGCCTCGATGCGCTCCACGAGGTCGTGTGAGCGCTGAACGGACCAGCTGCCGGGCACCAGGACGTGCACGGACATGAAGGAGCGGTAGCCGGCCTGGCGGGTGCGCACGCCGTGGAACTGGGTCTGGGCGCTCGTGTACGACTCGAGCACCTCGTCGAGCAGTGAGCGCTCATCGGGCGGGATTGCCGAGTCCATGAGGCCCCGCGACGACCGGGCGACGAGTCGTAGTCCGGCGATGATGATGTTCGCGGCGACCGCGAGGCCGATCACGGGGTCGAGCCATTCGATGCCGGTGATGCCCACCAGCGCGACCGCGACCACAACCCCGGCGGTGGTCCACACGTCGGTCATCAGGTGCTTGCTGTCGCCCTCCAGTGCGATCGAGCGTTCCCGGCGGCCGACCCTCAACAGCACCAGGGCGACGCCGAGGTTGATGAGTGATGCGACGACCGCGATGGCGATGCCGATGCCCAGCTTCTCGAGCTCCTGTGGGTGCAGCAGCCTGTCGATCGCCGCCCACGCGATGGTGGCTGCGGCGAGCATGATCATGAGACCCTCTGCGAGCGAGGAGAAGTACTCCGCCTTGGCGTGTCCGTACTCGTGGTCCTCGTCGGCCGGACGGGCCGCCAGCGACAGCGCCACCACGGCGCCGATCGCGGCGACCAGGTTCACCGATGACTCGAGCGCGTCGGACAGCAGGCCGATCGAGTCGGTTAGCGAATAGGCGACGAACTTGATCACCATCGTCACCACGGCGGCCGATACCGACAGCCATGCGAACTTGACGAGGGTGGAACGGTCCGTGGTCATCGATGCGTGGTCACCCGATCGGGCGCCCGAACGGCAACTCGGCGGTCCAGCCCGACAGGTACTCCTCGGCCATGGCGCATGCGCCCAGCACCGGTCCGTCGTCGTGGCTGAGTGACCGGGCCGCCAGATCGCCGATGGTGCCGGCCGGCTCCATGTCGTGGCGGGCGGCGAGGGAACCCGCGGTGCTGAGGAAGTCGGCCATCACGGTCTTGCCGGCGCGGCCGGCAACGGCGAGTGCCCGCGGGGTGAGCGCGAGGTTGCCGGTGGGCACTAGTACGTTCGCACTGATCGCCTCCACGGTGTCGTGGTTGATGAGGGCCGCCTTCGAGCCGTACAGCAGCACGTCGGCATCGGCATGGAGGGCGTCGGACCCGTCGGCCACCACCTCGGCTCCTGCCGCCTCCAGAGCGGACCGCAACTCGTTGCCCGCTCCGCCGTCGAACTCCACCGCGACCGTCGCTCCCTGCAACGACCGCACGGCGCCTGCAGCCGCGGTCACTCCGGCAGCGAACGCTGCGGCATCGGATGTCACGACGCCGCCCAGAGCAGCCAGGTCCGCCTCATCGACCCCCTTGCCGGCTGCGAGGCTGAGCTCGCCTGCCTCGACGGCGGGGGCCAGCTCGGTGCAGAACGCGCTTAGCGCGTCGGCACGGTCGTCGCCGACGGCGTTGACCGCGGCTGACGCGCCCGAGACCTGCTGGCCGAGCAGCGCCCAGCTGTATGTCCGCGACCTGGCCAGCCATCGTGTCGAGTCGACGAGGACCTTCTTCGCACAGCGCACGATCCCGTCTGCGCTCGCCGCACCGGGGAGGTCGCGCACCACGAAGGCGTTCGTCGATTCGAGTCGCTGCACAGACGGATCGCTCACGGAGCCAGTCTGCCATCCGGGCGGCCGCGGCCACGTCGCCCGAAAAATGCCGGAGGCCCGGTGCGAACGAACCCCCCGAACCGTTCGCACCGGGCCCTTGCCCGGCTACCGGGAACCTTGCGGCTCGACCGGCAGGTAAAGAACCATAGACCACCCGGTGACCATTGTCACCCTGAGACACTGGGCAGATCCACCCGGCGTGGCCACGGCCAGATAAACACCGTTCACCCCGGCATGGTTAGGATCACGGCCAGGAGCTTCCAGGGGGACCCATGGAGAAGTTGTTGATACAGGGCGGCACCGTCGTGGACGGCACGGGATCGGCCCCCAGGCAAGCAGATGTGCTGATCGAAGGGGACCGCATCGCAGCGGTGGGCGTCGGGGTGGGTGACGCCTCGGCCACGACCATCGACGCCACGGGCCAGACGGTGATGCCCGGGCTGATCGACGCCCACTGCCACCTCACCTTCGACGAACCACGAAGCAACGACGAGTTGTTCTTCCACCGGGACCACACGCTGGCCGCGCTCGCCACCGCTCACCACCTTCCCAAGCTGCTCATGGCCGGAGTCACCGGCGTGTGTGACCCCGACACGATCTTCCGCATCGGCCCGTCCATCCGTGACGCGGTGGAGGCCGGTTGGATCGAGGGTCCCCGCATCACCACGGGCGTCGCCGCGCTCCTCACTTCCGTGGGTGGCACCGCAGGCCGCCTCATCCCCGACGAGGGGGAAGTCGGCTATGCGGAGGTCGTCCACACGCTCGACGACATGGTCCTGGCGACCCGCCGCCAGATCAAGCAAGGCGCGGACATCATCAAGATCCACGCCACCGGCTCGATCCCCACGCGCTCCGGCGAGCTCCAGGTGTGGTCGCTCGAGGAGATGAAGGCGGTGTGTGACACGGCGCATGCCCTCGGCATCCCGGTCACCGCACACTGCCGCAATGCCAGCTCCACGCGTGACGCCGCGCTGGCGGGGGTGGACATCATCTACCACGCGTCGTTCATGGATGACGAGGCGCTCGAGGCCGTCGTGGAATCGGGCGCCGCGTTGTGCCCGGTGTTCACGTTCCTGTCCAACCTGTGTGACCACGGCGCGAAGGTCGGAGCGGCCACCAACATGGTCGACATATTCCGCGGCGAGATCCAGGCAACTGCCGAGATGATGCGCCGGGCCTACGACGCCGGCACACCGCTGTTGTGCGGGTCCGAGTCCGGGTTCGTGCTCACCCCCTACGGCCACTGGCACTCGCGCGAGGTGGAGCTGTTCGTGGAGCACCTCGACCTCGATCCGCTCCAGGCGATCCGGTGCGCCACTGCGACCAACGCCCTGACGCTCGGCCTCGAGGGTCGCCTCGGTCTCGTCGAAGAGGACTGCCTCGCCGACGTGATCGTGGTCGACGGCGACCCCACGGTGGATGTGTCGTTGCTGGGAGACCGCAGTCGGCTGGCAGCCGTGCTGTCGCGGGGCCGCCAGGTCGACCTCGAACGGCCGTGGCCGGAGAAGGGCCCCGTGGTCGGCTCCACTGTGGGCAACTGGGCGGCGGAGAAGCTCACCCGAGAAGTAGTGGATGGCGAGTGACCGCCACGCTCACCGACGACGACCTGGTCCGCGAGGCCTTCCGCGGCAAGGACGTGATGCGCCGTGAGCAGCTGCGATCCGATCCGCGCCTTGTCCAGCGTGGTGTGGACGATGCCCGGCGGCTCCACCCGGCGAGTCCTGTGGCCGATACCGAGCTGTCCGACGGCACGCGGCTGGCCAGTGGCGACGCGGTCGTCCTCGACGTTGCCGCCGCCAACCGGTCCGAGAAGCACTTCGGCGGCGGCGGACCCCACGCATGTGTGGGCATGGAGCTCGATGGCGGCACCGAGGACGGAGAGCTCGTGGGCACCGTGTCGGTGATGGTGCAGGCCTTCTTGGACCACGGTGGCCGCCGTGACCCCGCCGAATCCGCGACGCTGGGCGTAAGCAGGAGCCGCAAGCACTTCAGCGCGTACCCGGTGCTGTTCGACGATGGAGGACCCAAGTGATCCGATCTGCGATCGTCACCGGAGCCGGGCGTGGCATAGGTGAGGAGATTGCCCGCCACGCCGCCGCGGCCGGCTACAAGGTCGGCGTGCTCGACATCGATGCAGATGCGGCGTCACGTGTCGCCGGTGACATCGGCGGGCAGGCACTCGTTGCTGCCGTCAACGACGAGGACGCGGTGCTGGCCGCCTTCGACGAGTTCGAGATGGTGCCCGACCTCGTCGTCAACAACGCGGGGATCGTCCGCTTCGGCTCGCTGGCCGAGCTGTCCGCCGCCGACTGGCGCGACACCCTGGATGTGAACCTCACGGGCACCTTTCTCGTCGGGCGCACAGCCGCTGTCCGCATGGCCGAGTCCGGCTCCGGCGCAGTGGTCAACCTCACGTCGATCAACGGAGTCACGCCGGGTCCGTATGCCGGGGCCTACGGTTCCACCAAGGCGGCCATCGCGATACTGACCGCCCAGATGGCCCTCGAGTTCGGCCCGGCCGGAGTGCGGGTCAACAGTGTGGCCCCGGGCTTCATAGACGGCGGCATGTCGGAGCCGCTGTACGCGGATCCGGCGACGCGCGAGGTGCGAACCAACGCCGTCCCCCTGCGACGCCTCGGCACACCGGCCGACATAGCGAACGTCGTGCTGTGGCTCGGTGGCGAGGAAGCCTCCTATGTCAGCGGACAGAACCTGGTGGTGGATGGCGGCGTGGCGAAATCGGTGCTGGCCAACCTGCCCCGTCCGGCGTCCGTGGACGGAGTGGGCGGTGAGGAAGCATGACGCGGCGAGCGTTGCTGCTGAGCGGTGGCAACCATCCGTTCGCAAGGACCACGCCGGTAGTGGCCGGCCTGCTCGATGACGCCGGATACGAATTGACCGTCGTCGGTCATCCCGACGACGCCGTTGCTCCGCTCGCCGAAGAAGTGCCGCCCGACCTCTGGGTCTGCAACACGCTCCGGTTCCGCATGCTGGCGCCGAAGTACGACGACACACGCGACGAGTACGCCTACACCACCACCGCGGAGTTCCGCCGCTCAGCGGAGCACTACGTACGCAACGGCGGTGCCCTGCTCGCCCTGCACGCCGCGCCGATCTGCTTCGACGACTGGAGCGGGTGGGGTGACATCGTGGGCGCGGCATGGAACTGGGAGCGCTCCTCGCATCCCCCGCTGGGGCCGATGGAGGTGCGCATCGTCTCGGACCACCCCATCACGGCGGGGGTCGAGGACTTCACGCTCACCGACGAGCCGTACCGCCACATGGATATGGCAGGGGATGTCGAACCCCTCGCCGTGTCGGCATCAGAGGGCGAGGACCACCCGATGTTGTGGACCAGGAGCATCGACGAGGGCGCGGTCGTCACGTCGACGCTGGGCCACGGGCCCGAGTCGTTCGGACATCCCGCCCATCAGCGCATTCTCCGCCAGGCGATCGAGCTCCTCACCAGGGATCAGGTTTCGTGAGGCTGGTCGAGGGCACCTCGGTGCTTGTAACCGGCGGGGGGTCGGGGCTGGGGGAAGGCGCAGCGGAACTGTTCACCTCGTTGGGAGCCAGGGTCACCATCACGGGTCGTCGGGCGGAGAAGCTGGAAGCGGTTGCGGATCGGCTCGGCGAGGGTTGCGCCGCCGTCACCGGCGACGTGTGCGACCCAGCCGACCGATCCCGAATGATCGACGCCGCCGTGGAGCACGGCGGTGGTCGCCTCGACACCCTCATCTCCAATGCCGGCAACATGTACCGCGGCGCGATCGAGGAACTGGACGAGCAGGCGCTCCTCGACACCTTCCACACCAACGTGGTGGGCGGGATGATGCTCTGCGGGGAGTCGGTCGCCCACCTGGAGCACACCGGTGGCTGCGTCATCTTCGTCGGGTCGGTCCACACCCAGCGGGCGTTTCCCGGAGCATCCCCCTATGCGGCCAGCAAGGGAGCCCTGGAGGCCCTCACGGGAGTGCTTGCAGCCGAACTCGGCCCACGCGGAATCCGGGTGGGCTGCGTGCGCCCCGGCGCTGTCGAGTCGGAGATCAATGTCCGCGCCGGTCTCGTGACCCCCGAGGAGAACCGCGCCAGGCTCGATTCGCTGGCCGATGCACACGCACTCGGTCGGATCGGCACCACGCGGGAGATCGCAGAGGCGTTCGAGTACCTCGCACGGGCGGAGTGGACCACGGGTGCCGTGCTCACGGTCGACGGAGGCCTGGGCCTCGGCGTGACGAACGCATAGGCCTGCAGACGCATACACATCGAACGCATACACACCGAGCGCACAGGGATCCGGCGCATGAACAGGAAGCAGCAATGAGCGAACCAGAAACGGTGACCATCACCACCTACGCAGAGGCACGCGACGCCTACCGCCAGAAGGCATTGCGCCAGGCGCTCTACGACGCCGGCGAGGTGATCATGTCGGACGTGATCGTCAACCTCCACGGGGGCGAGCACCGCTCGCGGCGGCGCCTGGAGAACCGGCTGTTCCGGCGCGACCGGATGGAGGACTACGAGAAGCACCGTTTCCCGGCAGTCATCGAAGCCACCATCGCACCCCACGTGGAGGCCGGTGGGTGTGAGCTGGTGAAGCTCAGCCACCAGCTGATGATGAACCTGGCGGCCACGACCGCCGGAGTGGATCGACCGCTGGGCACCCCGGAGGAGACCTTCCACCTCTACGACTACCTCATGACCTTCATCGAGGGCGCCACGCTCGCGCACTACACGGGCGACAAGGACGAGAAGGCCGCGGAGGTGGCCATGAAGCTCGAGGAATTCGATGCCGAGTTCCTGAGCCCCTCGATCACCCGGCGCCGGCGCGCGCTCGAGGCAGCGCAGGCGGGTGAGATCGCGGAGTCGGAGGTGCCGGTGGACGTGCTCACCACGCTGCTGCGCAACGAGGACGACCTCGAACTTCCGCACGAGACCATTCGCCGCGAGACCGCCTTCTACTTGTTGGCCGGTGCACATACGTCCGCCACCGCATTCGTTCGCACCCTTCACCGGTTGTTCTCCTGGGAGGAGCAGCACCCCGAGGAGCGCGACCTGATCCGCACCGACCCGATAGCCGTGCAGCGTTGCATGCACGAGACCATCCGTCTCGAGCCCTCGTCGCCGGTCGCCCAGCGTTGGGCCCTGGAGGATGTCGAGTTGCGATCAGGCACACAGCTGCCGAAGGGCTCCAAGGTCGTCATCGACCTGACGTCGGTCAATCGCGACCCGGAGGTGTTCGGCGCCGACGCCGAGCAGTTCAATCCCCACCGCGAGCTTCCCGACGGTGTCTCGCCGTGGGGGCTCAGCTTCGGCAGCGGCATGCACGCGTGCATTGGCCAGGACCTCGCTGGCGGGCTGCCGTTCGACGATGGCGACGACATCGAGGAACACCTGCACGGCCTGGTGCCCGTGGCGGTGCAGTGGATGCTCAACCACGGGGCTCGGCCCGATCCCGGCGATCCGCCGCGGATGGACGAGACCACGGCACGCCCGTACTGGGGCCACTACCCGGTGCGCTTCGGCTGAACCGTGCTTGATCTGCACGCGCACGTGGTGCTCGAGGGGGTGCTCGGACGTGCCGGCACCTACGGCCCCGAACTCCTCGATGACCCCGTCTGTCCCACGTTCCGCGTCGGCGGCTACACCCTCGAAGGTGTCCGGTACCGCGGCAGCGCGTTCATGGACGTACAGGTCCGCCTCGAGGCCATGGAGAGACTCGGCATCACCTGGCAGCTGCTGTCACCCAATCCGCTCACGTACCTGAACCACATCGAGGCAGAGGTGGCCTCGGAGTTCGCCCGCTGGCACAACGAGGAGATGGCGGCCGTGGTGGCAGCGGACCCGGCTCGCCTCGGCGGCGCAGCGCAGCTGCCCACCCAGGATCCGCCGGCGGCTGCGGCCGAGTTGCGGCGCTCGGTCCAGGAGCTCGGCCTGATCGCCGCCTACATGGGCACCGACTCCGGAACTGGCGCCGACCGCGTCGAGCTAGACGACCCGCGCATGGACGAGGTCTGGGCCACGGCTGTGGAGCTCGACGTGCCGGTGTTCATCCACCCGGCCCCACCCGGCATCGACTCGGATCTGGCCGATACCCGCGTGCGGCGCTTCGATGCCGACCTGTGGCTGTCGTTCGCCTTCGAGGAGACCCTTGCTATCGCCACACTGGTGTTCGGCGGAGTTCTTGACCGCCACCCCAGCCTGGACGTGTGCGTGTCACACGGAGGGGGAGCCCTGGTCGCCCTGATCGGCAAGATGCGAAGTGCGGCCACGCGCCGGGCGTGGGTGCCCGAGAACCTGCGCGAGAGCGGTGCCCTCGACGCGGTGCTGCGGCGCCTCTGGTACGACGCGCATGTGAGCGACGACCGCGTTCTGGCACTGCTCGCGGACGTCGTGGGGCCGAACCGGCTGGTGGGTGGCACGAACTTCGCCGGCTGGGACCAACCCGAGGCGCCGGTGTCATCGGCAGCGATGGATGCCAACGCACGGCGCCTGTTGCGTCTCGGGCCATAGTCAGGTCTCGATCGGCTCACCCGAATCGTCAAGGAGCAGGATGGCGCCGGACGGGCATCGCCGCGCCGCGGTGAGCAGCTTGGCGTCGTCGAGCGACGAGGCGCCGGGCAACAGTACGGCCAGTTCGTCGTCGTCGAAGCCGAATGCGTCGGGGTTGTCGGCCACGCACTTGCCCGAGCTGACACATTCCTCGACGTCGATGCGCACGGTGTAGCCCATCAGAACTCGATCTGGATCGCTGTGCGGTTGGCCAGCACGGGCTTGATGTAGTCGCCGATCACCTGCTTGTGCGCGTCGTGGTCGCGGTACTCCTCGTAGCCGGCCACATCATCGAAGTCGGCGACCGCGGTGATCTCGGCGTTGCCCTCGGCGAGTCCGGCATCAGCACCCCACACGTAGTTGCGGATGGACGGGATGCGGCCTGGAAGGGTGGCCAGGGCGTCGAGGATTGCCTGGCGGTCATCGTCGGTCGCCGTCTCGGACAAGTCGAGCAGCACAATGTGGCGGATCATCCCCGAGACACTAGTGGTGGGTGATACTTTCGCCGTCGGTCGCATCCAAGGGGGCAAGATGTCGCTGGGCGGAGCCGAGGACGCCGTCGATCCATCCCGACCTCGACACCAACGCCCTTCCGGCCATTCCCGAGCCGGAGGAGGTGGCCCGGGAGTACACCGATGCGCCCGACAAGGGATCGCTGAGGATCTACGACCACCGGTCGGTCTGAGCCATCTCGACATGCCTGACTCGCCCGAGAAGGTCCACCGTGCAATGAACAACGAGGAGGCCGGCCGATGAAGGTCGAGATCACGATCAACGGGATTCGCACCAGCCACGAAGTGGAGCCGCGGACCCTGCTGGTCCACTACATCCGCGAGGTGGAGGGGCTCACCGGCACCCATGTGGGCTGTGACACCTCCAACTGTGGGGCGTGCACCGTTCACCTCGACGGCGAGGCAGTGAAGTCATGCACCGTGCTGGCGGCCCAGGCGGACGGGTCCGAGGTGACCACCATCGAGGGGTTGGCCGACGGCGACGAGTGGCACCCCGTGCAGCAGGGCTTCCACGAGTGCCACGGTCTTCAGTGTGGCTACTGCACCCCCGGCATGGTGATGGCGGCTGCCGCCCTGCTCGAGGAGAACGCGGATCCCACGGAGTTGGAGATCCGCACCAACCTCGAGGGCAATCTCTGTCGTTGCACCGGCTACCAGATGATCGTGGACTCGGTTCGTTGGGCCGCCGACAGGAGCAGTCAGTGATTCCCCCACAGTTCGACTACACACGCGCGGGTTCCGCCGAGGAGGCGATCGCCGCGCTGACCCAACACGGTGACGAGGCGAAGTTGCTCGCCGGGGGCCACTCGTTGATCCCGCTGCTCAAGCTCCGTCTCGCCCAGCCCTCGGTGTTGATCGACATCGGGCGCGTCAAGGACCTGTCCTACGTGCGCACAGAAGGGGACGAGGTTGCCATCGGAGCACTCACGCGGCACCGAGACCTGGAGCGGTCCGACCTGCTCGCCGGCGAGGTGCCCCTGCTCGCCGAAGCCGCCCGCCACGTGGGCGACCCCCAGGTGCGCAACCGGGGCACCATCGGAGGATCGCTCTCACACGGCGACGGTGCATCGGACCTGCCGGCGGTTGTTCTGGCGCTCGGTGGCACGCTGGTGGCCCAGGGGCCCGGTGGTCGTCGCGAGATCGCGGCCGGCGACTTCTTCGAAGGCTTTCTCGAGACCGCCCTCGCCCCGGACGAGCTCCTGGTGGAGGTCCGGGTGCCCAAGGCTCCCGGCGGCTGGTCGTTCCAGAAGTTCAACCGCCGAGCTCAGGACTGGGCCATAGTCGGCGTGGCAGCCGCAACGGTCGGCGACTCGGTCGGCGTCGGACTGGTCAACATGGCATCGGTGCCGGTGCGGGCAACCGCCGTGGAAGACGCGCTGGCCTCCGGCTCGTCGGCTGAGGACGCCGCGGCGCTGGCAGCCGAGGGCACCGAGGCCCCTTCGGACATCCACGGCTCCTCGGAGTACCGCCAGCACCTCGCGAGGGTTCTGGTTGCCAGGGCGCTCGGCGAACTGGCCTGAGGGAGCATTCACCCCCCAGAAGCGGAGCAGGGGCCCATGGGGCCCCTGTCCTTGGAAGCACTCAGGAGATCCAGATCCGAAGCACCAGCCTGGAGAACCCTGTGTTTGTCTGTCACCAGTAGTGACGCTCCCCAGGCCACTAAGTCGCGGCAAAACGGTCAAAATGTGCAGAAATTCGTGATCTTCTCAGGAACCGGTGGGGCCGGCCTGATAGGGGCGCTCCAGCAGCCACCGGTTCGGCAACTGGTGACGCTCGCCCGTTTCGTCCTCAACCTCCACGAACGTGGTGTGCAGCGCCACGATCTGGCCCCGCAATGATCCCACCTCGAGATCCCAACCGGCCCGCAGACGGTGCCTGAGGGCCCGTCCGGCGGCAACCTGGGAGGCCACGCCGCGTCCGCCGAAGGCCGACAGCAGCGCCAGGGCGAGTGCGGGCGCCCCGATGAGCGCCGAGAAGAACACGAGCAGCATGGCGTCGTCAACGCCGGCCACGACGAGGGCGACGACGACGGCAACGGCGACCACGCCGATCTTGAGTCCTCGCTCCAGTGCCACCTGGCGCACCCCGGTGCCCTTGCGGGCGGACTGGCCGACCATGGCCGCCACCGCCAGAGCGACGGCGTAGCCGAGGATCACGACGACCACGGCCAGCAGCACGCGAGGCAGTCCGTCGCTGAGGAGCTCGCCGAAGTCGGCCAACTCGTCGGAGTCGAGGATCGCGGCGGCGCCGACGAGGCCGATGGCAACCGAACCCCAGAAGATCCCCCGTGACACGGCGAGCGCCCGGTCGCGGGTGCTCTCGCTACGGCTGTTGCGGCCCATCGAGGCGCGCACGATGCTCCCGCCGATCTCACCGATCAGCAGGCCCACGCCGATGGCGACGGCTGCCCATATCCACGCGTATTCAGTCATGTTCGTCCTCCCGGATACTGTCGGCCGTGTCGGGCGCGTTGGTTAGCAAATGCCATACGGTCGCGAGTCCGCTTCCGGCGATGTCGGTCACCGTCGAGGTGAGCGAACGCCCCTTCAGCGTCTGGTCGACCTGCGTACGTGCATTGGCGGTCACGTCGTCTGGCACCTGCAGCGCCGCGCGCAACACCGCGCCGAGATCGGGCTCTTCTGGCTCAACCGGCTCGTTCATGGGTTCTCCTCTGTCGGCTCTATGGCCGCGCCGAGGCGCCGGCGGGCCCTGAGAAGTCGTGTCTTGACGGTCGGCACCGCCACATCGAGCGTGTCGGCAATCTCCTGGTAGGTCATGCCCTCCACCTCGCGGAGGATCACAACGGAGCGCGAGAGCTCGTCGAGCTCCTCCAGCGCAGCTCGGACGCTGCGCAGGTCGGCCAGCGCGGTGGTGGAGCGCGCCGGGTCTATGCCACCCACAGTGTCGGGCAGGTCCTCGGGGGCCATGACCCTCTCGCGGCGCCGCCGCAGCATCGAGACCGAGGTGTTGTGCGCGATGCGCAGGATCCAGGACCGCAGTGACGACTCACCGCGGAACTTCGGCAGGCTCTGCCACGCCTTGATCATGGTTTCCTGAACAGCGTCCTCGGCGAGGGAGGGGTTGCGCAGGATGCCGTTGGCCACCCGGAACGCGGCTGCGGCGTGTTCCTCGATCAGTGCATCGAGGTCGCGGTCGAGTCGTTGTGGCGGGTTCTGCGGCACGGCGCCTCAGCTGACCGGCGCGGCTTCGTCGCGGTGGTCCGCGGCCCGCTCCTCGTCGGCGCCGCTGGCAGCCCGTGTGGGCTGCGTGGTGGCACCGATGAACCGCGAGGCAGCGTTGCTCAGGCGGGTCGAGGTGGTCCAGGCGAAGAGCACGATCCCCGCCATGGCCAGGGCGATACCCACCGCCAGGCGGTCGCGGGACTGCCCGGTCGGGCCGGGCCGCTGTCTCATACGGATAATGATCGGTTGCCCGGGCCCGGAGTTGAGGCGCTGTGGCAAGCCGACGCGGCGTTTGCAGGCGATTGGCCCAGCGGGAAGGCTGCGTTCATGCTCAGGGGAATCCCCACACTCGTGGTCCTGCACGGCCATGATGACGACCAGGCCAGCACCCGGGCGTGGGCACAGCGATTGCTGCCACGAGGGTGGCAGGTCGAAACCCCCCAGGCCGTGGGCCTGAGCTGGTTCGAAACCGGACCGCGCGGGGCAGACGAGGCGACGCTGGCACGGTCCGTCGACCAGCTCGAGGCCGTGGTCGCCCGCTCCGCTGGCCGCGGCCCCGTCGTGGTGGCCGGCTTCTCCCAGGGAGCGGCCATGGCCCTGGCACTGGGGGAGGTACCCGGCGTGGAGGGGGTCGTGGCCCTCTGCCCATTCCTCGCGGAGTCCGACGATCACGATCCGACGGCGGGACCACCTGTACTCATGCTTCCCGCGGCCGACGACGAGGTGGTTCCCGCGTTCCTCGGGGAGGACGCCGCGGCGGCCCTGTCCGCCGCGGGTCGGGCGGTCACCCTCGAGACACTGCCGGGTGCACACGCGGCCAGCGAGGAAGCGGCAAGCAGGGCCCGGACCTGGCTGGAGGACAACTGGCCCACGCAGCTCCGCCTGACAGTCGGCCTCCCGGTGGACCGGGTCGAGACCGGATCGGAGCTCGTTTCCGGAGAGGCGATCGCGGAGTTGGCCGCTGCATGGGAGCGCATCGGTTTCGACGCCGCGTACGTGACGGACCACCCTGCCCCTGATGACCGCTGGCTCTCCGGCGGCGGCCACCATGCGCTCGAGCCGACCGTTTCACTCTCGGTCGCGGCCGCAGCGACCTCCACGCTCCTGTTGCACACCCACGTGTACGTGCCCGGGTACCGCAACCCGTTCCTCGCGGCGAAGGCACTCGCCTCGCTCGACGTCATCTCGGGCGGACGCCTGGTGCTCGGAGTCGCCGCCGGTTACCTGCGCCCCGAGTTCGAGGCACTCGGAGCCGAGTTCGACGACCGCGGAGCCGTGCTGGACGAGACCCTGTCGTGGCTTCCGCGGATCTGGTCCGAGTCCGGCGTGGGCGGGGAGGGGAGAGGCTTCAGCGCGCGGTCGGTCACGGCGCTTCCACGTCCGTTGCAGCAGCCGCATCCCCCGATCTGGGTCGGGGGCAACTCGCTGCGGGCAATGCGTCGCGCGGTGGAGTACGGCCAGGGGTGGTGTCCGTTCCCCACACCGGACGGGTTGCACCGCGCGACTCGCACTGCGGCGATCACGGACCACGTCGATCTGGCCGCGCGGCTCGTCCGCATGGAGGAGCTCTGCGCCGAGGCCGAGCGGCCCCTGCCGACCATATGCTTCTCGCCCTTCGCCCTGGGGGACTACCTGCGCGATCCCGATGCGCTCGCTCCGATGGCCGAGGAAGCCGCACAGCTCTGGGACCGCGGTGTCGACTGGCTCGCGCTGTCGGTGCCAGGTCTTGGCCGCTCCGAGGTGGTGGAACGCGCAGAGGCCCTGGCCGACGCGCTCAGGCCCAGTCGCTGAGGACCTCGTCGACCGTCCTCACCCGGGCAAGCATCGCAAGCGTGTTGGCGAGTACTTCGTCTCCATAGGTGGCAGGCACACCCACCACGGCATCCGAGGCGACCGTGACCTCGTAGCCGAGGTCGACTGCACCCATCACCAGGCCTGGCACACCCACATTCAGCGATACGCCGCACACGACGACGCGGCGCACACCGAGTGAGCGCAGCAAGGCATCCAGGTCGGTACCGGTGAACGGAGTCATTCCGTGGTGCCGCACGCTGCGCAGGTCCGCGGATGTGTCGCCGAGTTCGCCGACCAGGTCCACGGCCTGTGTGCCGGCCAGGATCTGGTCGGGATTGCGCGCAAGGGCCCGGGCCAGCGGAGTGTTGAGCGGCGTGCCCGCCCGATTCGCCCTCCACTGCGCGATGCAGTGGACAACCGGCACGCCCGCTGTCCTCGCGCCCTGCACCAGTCGAGCGCAGCCGGCCAGCGTGGAGCGTTCGGTGGCGGCGTCGCGCAGTTCGGTGAGCGTGGCCAGGTCTCCGACCACGCCCCGCTCGAGTTCCATCGTCACCACGGCAGTAGCGTTCACGGCCGCGCAGCGTAGCGTCGCGCAGGTGAACATCGTGCTGGCCTCCGGATCTCCGTACCGCGCGGCGGTGCTTCGTGGCGCCGGCTACGACATCGAGGTGGACCCGCCCCACGTCGACGAGCGCGCCTCCGACTCGCTGTTCGCACGGGGTGCCGAGGTGTTGGCTCTGGAACTCGCTCGCCAGAAGGCCGACGCAGTCGCCCCGCGGCATGTTGCGGACATCGTGTTGGCGGCCGACCAGGTCGGTGTCCTCGACCAGCCCGGTGGCCCTCGCATGCTCACCAAGGCCCCCGGCATCGATGCGGCGGTCGCCCAGCTAATGGCGATGAGCGGCACCACCCACCGGCTGATCAACGCCCTGGTGCTGCTGCACACCGGTACCGGCGAAGCGGTCGACGGTGTCGACGTGCAGGTGGTCAGCATGTGCGAGTACGACGAGTCGGCCGCCCGTGCGTACGTCGAGCGTTTCGAGCCCTTCGACACCGCAGGCAGCTACCGCCTCGAGGACGACGCGGGGCTCGTGGAGTCGGTGCAGGGCGAACACGACTCGGGAGTGCTCGGGATGCCCCTGCCCCTGCTGGGCCGGATGCTCGAACAACTCGGCCGCTGACCCGGTTGCCGACTCGGTCGCCGGGTCAGTCGACAGCGAGTTCGAGGCGGTGGCGGTGGTCGCGCGATGACGCAGACAGGCGGACCTCACGCAGTCCGGTAGGCACGACCCACTCTCCCCGCGACTCGTCCCACTGGCGCAGTGACGGCTCGCCGATGGGTATCTCGACCACTGCGTCCTCGCCGGGGGAGAGGTGCACCTTCGCGAACCCTGCCAGGCGCTGCGGCGGGCGATTGGTGCCGGGGTCGGTGACGTAGCACTGCACCACCTCGGTGCCGCGTCGGGGCCCGGTGTTGGTCACCCGTACCGACGCGGTGCGGGAACCGGCATCGATGGCGGCGTCGCTCCACTGGAACGTGGTCGTGCTCATGCCGTGCCCGAAGCAGAACGCGGGCTCGGTGCCCGCCGAATCGAAGTCGCGGTAGCCGACCCGCAGGCCCTCTTCGTAGCGCACGACGCCATCGCCGCCGGGGAAGTTGGAGTCCGACTCCCAGTCGGACAACTGCCTGCCCCAGGTCGTGGGAAGTCGGCCGCCCGGGTCCGACTCGCCCAGCAGCACATCGGCGATCGCCTCACCCGCCTCCTGGCCCGGGTACCAGCACAGAAGCACCGCCGCGGCCTGCGCGGCACAGGACAGGTCGACGGGTGCCCCGCAGTTGACCACGACCACGGTGCGGTCATTCGCGGCGCAAACCGCCTCGACGAGTTCGGGCTGCCCGGACGGAAGGTCGAATCCGGCGCGGTCCGCTCCCTCGGTCTCCCACTGGTCGTTGCCGCCCACGACCACAACGGCCACGTCGGCGGCGGCAGCCGCCTGCACCGCGGACGCGAGAGGCTCATCTGCGACGGGCTCGAGATGGCCGATCGCCATGCCTCCGACGGGTACGCCATCAACGGGGGAGGTGACGGCCTCCACGCTCACCGGGGTGCCGGCCTCGAGCTGCACGGTGGTTCGGATCTCCTCTGAACCGAGACCGAAGAAGGCCGTACCCGGCTGGCGGTCGTCGCGGTTGTCGAGGACGACCTCGCCATCGAGGGTCAACCAGCCGGTGGCCCCCGTTACGAGGCCGAACGTGTGCTCTCCGGACACAGTCGGCGTGAGGGTCGTCAACAGGCGCACCGAGCTGCCCTGCTCCGGTACGCCGGGCCCGGGCGCACCCATCCACAGCAGCCGGGATGTCAGCGATGGTTCGACGAGCACCGGCTCGCCATCAGGCTCGGGAGTCCCGAAGTGCTCGACCGTGAAGCGTTGTTGCCCATCGACGCTGCAGACCTTGCGGTCCAGCGCAGGGAGGCTGTCGGGCGGGGGAGTGCCTCGTTCGTGGGTGACGGTGACGCCATCGTCCACACGAGCGCTGAGGCTGGACAGGACGTCGGTCACGCGGTGGGGAACGAACGCGGCCGATCCACCGCCCATGATCGCGGTGCTTGCGGCGTTGGGGCCGACCACCGCGATGGAGTCGGCATCGGTGAGCGGCAACAACCCGCCGTCGTTGCGCGCCAGCACGATGGACTCCACCGCCGCGCGGCGCAGCACAGCCCGCTCGGCGGCGTCATCGTGGGAGGTCTCGTCAGCTATCCCGGGGGTCTCGCCTCCCAGGGCTCCGACCCGCTCGGCCATCAGCAGGACTGCGTCGGCCGCCCGCTGCAGCGCCGGGGCTGGAATCGAGCCGTCCTCGATTCCAGCGGCCACCGTCGGTCCGAGGTAGCGGGTGGGCCCGGGCATCTCCACATCCAGACCGCCCTCGAGGGCAGCGGTGTCGTTGGTGCCCCACCAGTCCGACACGACGACCCCGTCGAAGCCCCACTCGTCGCGGAGAACCTCGGTGAGCAGCCAGTGGTGCTGTGAGCAGAACTCGCCGCCGAGGCGGTTGTAGGCCGACATGACCGACCAGGTGCCGGCGTCGCGTACTGCCGCCTCGAAGGGTCGCAGGTAGAGCTCGCGCAGTACGCCCTCGCCGACCTCCGATGAGATCTGGTGGCGATCGGTTTCCTGGTCGTTGGCCACGAAGTGCTTGATGCAGGCACTCACGCCCGCCTGCTGGAGCGCGGTGATGTGTGCGGTGGCCAGCTGCGCGGTCAGCTCGGGGTCCTCTGACATGCACTCGAAGTTGCGCCCGGCCAGGGGATGGCGGTGGAGGTTGACCGTGGGGGCGAGCAGCACGTCGGCGCCCTTGCGCCGCGTCTCCGCGGCGAGCACGCCGGCGACCTCTGCCACTACTTCCCGGCTCCAGGTGGCTCCGAGCGCCGTGCCGCAAGGAACGCATGCAGAGCTGCCGCCGAACCATCGTTCCCCGCGTGCCCCTGCCGGTCCATCGCTCACCTTGATGCCTCGAAGCCCGACCTCGCCGAGCTCGGCGAAGTGCCACATGTCCACACCGGAGGTGAGGCTGGCCAGCCGATCGTTCGGGACATCGCTGAGTTCTGCCATCCGTCGATACTGGCCCATATGGCGTGCCCGTGCCGTTCCCCGGAGCCAGTCATGCACTGGTCGTGGTTGTCCGACCACTGCCGGATTTCGCGACTATGGTTCCTGTTGCAGCGATCCGAGGGGGACCATGCGCTACGACCTGATCGAGTTGGCCCAGCTGGTGTTTGCACTGAGCGTGATGTTCGGTGCCTTCCTCGGGGGCATCGCGGTCGGTTGGTGGCGGTGGGCCAGGCCCGAGAAGGAGCCCGAACCCGAGTCACAGTCACCCCTGCCCTCCGCCGGGCTCTTCTCGGCCCAGCAGCAGGAGCCGCGCTGGGGTGACATGGACCTGGCCACTCAGCTGTTCGACACCACGGCGCACCCGTCGTCGACCCCACAGGTGTTCGCGGCAGCGACGCCCGAGCTGGCTGAGAGCACCGACCTCGACCGGTGACACCCGAACTCCTCGTCGAGGTCGAGCAGATCAAGGCGCTCAAGTACGCCTACCTGCGGTGCCTCGACACAAAGGACTGGGAGGGCATCGCCGAGGTGTTCACGGCGGACGCCACGGCCGCCTACAGCGGTGGTGCCTACTGCGCGGAGGGGCGCGACGCGATAGTCGACTTCCTGGTGCGCAACATGGGCTCGGAGACGTTTCACTCGTCGCATCGCTGCACGCACCCGGAGATCAAAGTCACCGATGACACGGCCACAGGCACCTGGGCGCTCGACGACACGGTGATCGACACGACCCTCGGAATCCTGATCCAGGGCGCCGCGTTCTACGAGGACTCCTACGTCAAGGAGGGTGGCCGGTGGTTGATCTCGACGACCGGCTACAGGCGCAGTTTCGAGTACCTCACGCCGCTGTCGGACCTGCCGAACCTCACCCTGACCGCGAGCTGGTGGGGGACCGAAGGTAGGAGCACGCTGCCCGCAGGCTAGAATCTGACGACTCGTCAGATCTGAGCTGGAGGGCCGATGAGCGACAATGAACTGCCCATGATCGTGAGCGTCGACGACCACGTCGTCGAGCCGGGCGACCTCTGGCAGCGCTGGCTTCCCGAGAAGTACCGCGAGCGCGGCCCCCGTGTGGAGCGCCGGGGGATCGAGTCGATGACGTTCCTCGGTGGCACGCAGTACGACATCGTCTACTCCGATGACGCGCCCCCGGCCGACTGCTGGATCTACGAGGACCTCGTCGCGCCGCACAAGCGCCACGTTGCAGCGGTGGGCTTCCCGCGCGAGGAGATGTCGCTGTCTCCGATCACCTACGACGAGATGCGCCCCGGTTGCTACGACGTGAAGGAGCGCGTCGCCGACATGCTCGCCAACCACGTGGACGTGTCGTTGTCGTTTCCCACCTTCCCGAGGTTCTGTGGCCAGACGTTCCTCGAGGCGGCCGACCGCGAAGTCGCCGAGGCCTGCGTGTACGCATACAACGACTGGATGGTCGAGGAATGGTGCGGCGAGTCCGGCGGCCACCTGGTGCCGCTCATCATCATTCCGCTGTGGGACCCACAGCTGGCCGCCGCCGAGGTGCGTCGCAACGCAGAGCGTGGAGTGCACGCCGTGTGCTTCTCGGAGATCCCGCCGCACCTGGGCCTGCCCAGCGTCCACACCGACCACTGGGACCCGTTCTTTGCCGCGTGTGCCGAGACGCAGACGGTGGTGTGCATGCACATCGGCAGCTCCTCGAAGATGCCGTCCACCTCTGGTGATGCCCCGCCGGCCGTGCAGGCCACGCTGTCGTTCAATAACGCGATGGGCAGCCTCACCGACTTCCTGTTCTCAGGCGTGCTGGTTCGCTTCCCGGAGCTGAAGCTGGCCTACAGCGAAGGCCAGATCGGCTGGATTCCCTACATCATCGAGCGTGCCGACGATGTCTGGCAGGAGCACCGTGCGTGGGGTGGCGTCGCCGACATCGTCCCCGAGCCGCCGTCGACCTACTACTACCGCCAGGTGTTCGGCTGCTTCTTCCGCGACCAGCACGGCCTCGACAGCCTGGACGCGGTCGGCCTGGACAACATCACCTTCGAGACCGACTACCCGCACACCGACACGACCTGGCCCAACTCGAAGGCCGTGGCCGAGAAGATGATGGGCCACCTGCCCGCGGACGTGCAGTACAAGATCCTGCGCGGCAACGCGATCAGGATGCTGTCACTCGACATCGACTGATCCCGGTGGACGAACCGGTGCGCACTCGCAACCAACTCCTGGTGTCGGTGCCGGCGCTGCCCGACGACAACTTCGACCGCACCGTGGTGTACGTGATCGACCACGACGACGGTGGAGCCATCGGCGTCGTGCTCAATCGCCCGGGCGACGTTGAGGTGCCCGAGGAGATCGACGTGGGCATTCCGTGGGCAACACCCGGCGTGCTCTTCGGCGGCGGGCCGGTCTCGCCCGAAGCACTGATACTGCTCGGCCGCCTCCGGATGGGGGAGGAGCCAAGGGGGGTCGCAGCGGTCGGGGGCACGATCGCGGTGGTGGCGGCCGACGCAGTTGAGGCACGCGAGGTCGAAGGCCTGGATCTGCTGCGCGCCTATTCGGGCTACGCGGGCTGGGGCTCGGGTCAGCTCGATGCCGAACTGGACACAGGCGTATGGGTGGTGCTGGATGCGCTGCCTGACGACGTGTTCAGCGCCGAGCCGGAGAAGCTCTGGCGCGCGGTCCTGTCCCGCCAGGGCGGCAAGTTGGCGGCGATCGCCCGCCATCCGGATGACCCGGGGGTCAACTGAGCCCACGCGCAGGGTGTGGCGCCGACTCTGGGTCGCTCGGCCAGGATGGGTCGCCGCAGGTGTCCGCCACGATCGGCACCCCGGGGCAAATGGCCGCGTTCAGCCCTCGGGTGAGTCTGGCTCGTCCTGGCCGACGATGCGCTCATCGATCACCTCGGCGTCCCAGATCTCGTCGAAGGCCTCGTCGAAGGCGGACGAGGCCGACGGGGGCGGGGGACCGGTCGCACCATCGACGCTCGGGTTCGCTGCGAAGTAGTGCTTGGCCGCACGGCCCACCGAGATGGCGAGAGCGGTGTTTCCGGCCGCACCGACGCCTGCACCGATGGTGTAGGGCAGCAGGGCCGCCAGGCCCCAGGGTCCGCCCTTTGAGGCCATCCGGGTCGCCAGCCGCTTGGTGCGTCCGACCCCGGCGGCCGTGGCGGCTGCTGCGCGGGGGAGTCGGGCGGCAATCCTGGCGCCCCCGCTGGCGCCGGCCCGGGCAGCGAGGCCGGTCATTCCCAACGCGGCGCCCTCGGTGGCTCCGAGCGCGCCTGCCACCCAGAGGGCGCGCTCGTCGGCTGTTGCGTCGTGATGGCCGTGAACGATGCCGATGGCCATCACCATCTCGCCCAGCCGGGAGACCCCGGCGATGCTCTCGCTGCCGAACATGGCGGCCGCCGCGGCAGGTCCGGCGACGGGTGCGGCAGCGGCACCGCCTGTGACCGCGCCGCCTATCGCCAGGTCGCGGGCGCACTCGCGGATCAGCATCCTGGTGAGCTCGTCCGCGTCGGCCTCGGGGTGCTGGCTCACCAGTCCGTCGACGGTCTGGCGGGCAGCCTCGTTGCGCTGCTCGGCGACCTGGAGCAGCACATCACGTGCAGTTCCGCCAGCACCGCCCTGCCCGCCGGGGTCGCCCGGCGGTGAACTGTCAGCCATCCGGCAAGGCTACCGGCACGCCCGGTGCCGGGTCGGGCTGCCTGCAGACGCGCTCAGGACGGTGGCAGGTCTCGACGCCGGAGTCGGCAGCCTCAGGCCAGGGCGTCGTAGGCCATGTTGCGGCGCCTGCGCTCGTTGTTGCGCCGCTTCCAGAAGGACTGCTTCCAATGTCGCAACCGCTTGCGAGGTTTGGGCGCCTCACGCGAGCCCGGCTCGTCGTAGACCTCCGTGTAGCCATGGGTGGCATGAGGAAGCTCGAGCACGAGACCGTCGTGGTCGTCGTTCAGGGAGGCCATGTGAAGGGCCTGGTTGACCGTTCGGCGCACCCTGCGGTGCTCAGCCTTGCGGTTCTCCCTGTCCTCTTGCAGGGCCGAAGTAGCTCCGGCCTGCCGAGTGCGGTGGCGGTTGGACATCGACTCACCTCCTGGATTGTTGGCCAGAAGGCGGGACCTTCCGACCCAGGATTCCATGGGACACCATCCGCGCTGCCTTGTAAAGGGTCGCTTCGAGACGGTCCCGCGCGGCCCGTCGGAGCTCTAAGCGACCACCGGAAGTCGCCTGACGGTTCGATTCGGGGAGTTCGCCATGCGGGATCCCCGGATAGGGATGCCTCGCCTTGATTCTGGAAACGGACATAATGGGGATTTCCGGCGTCTTTCTGGTCGCTGACCGGCAGACCGCCTCGCGCTCGGTTTGCGGTTGGATGTCGATATCCTCTCTCCAAAGCAAAAGGTGTCGCGAACAGCACGGAAAGGCTTCCAGAGGCAGAGATGGTGGCCGAGAGGGTCAGTGAGGCGTTCAGGGCCGTGGGACGGTTCGGGCGTCGGCGGCCCAGCATCGTTCCCGTGGGAAGGATTCCCGATTCAGAGCTGATTCGCCTCGGTGGCGGTGACCTGATCCCGACGCCCATGGTCCCGGACCTACCGACCGCGGATGAGGCCTGTCAGCGCGGCCTGTGCGGCGAGTCGCTGGCGTTGCCCCCGGCCGGTGTGCGACTGCTGCGCGACGTCGAGCTGTGCGCGGGTGAGGACGTCGTGAGGATGAGCGATGGCTCCATCGTGGCCAACAACGCGTCAGCCGCCCACCTCTCGGAGCTGGCAAGGCAGGGACCCGGTGGGCCGGTACTCGACCACGAGGGCACCGCAGCGCTCCACATGGTGCCGGCCAACGGCGTGTTCGAATCGCTCGTGGAGGCCTTGCCCCCCGCGGTGCTGATGCAGCATCCCGCCCTCCACCCGCAGGCTCCGGTGACGGTGTTCTACACCAGGGCCGCAACGATGCTCGAGGACTACCTGCTGAACCGTGTGGCCAATCGCCAGGTCAGCATCCAGCGTGTTGGTGCTGGGACCGTAATACGTCCCGCATTGGCCGTGTTCGCTGCCCCGGTGGCCCGCGAAGGAGCCGGTGCGCTTCCCCGCTGGTACCGCAGGTGGGTCGACGAACAGGCCGCCGGATCCGGCGCCGAGCCGGCTGCACGCAAGGTCGTGCTCACCCACGGACCCGATGACCTGTATCTCAAGGAGCCGGCGCTGCTGGAAGCGGCGGCCGCCGCCGGGTTCGTCCACGTGGACACCGTCACCGGCGCCGTCGACGGTGACGGCGCTCTTGATGCCGACGAACTCGTGGCGACGCTGCGAGGTGCGTCGGCGGTGCTTGGCAGCTCCGACGACGCCCTCGGCCACTGCGTCATTGCGAAGCGCGCACACATCGTGCAGGTCGCCATCGAGTCGGAGGTCACTCCCCGCGTCGCCCAACTGGCCGCCTCGCGATCACTCCCCTACACGTTCACCCGGGCTGTCGGGCTCCCGGAGGTACTCGAGGCACTCTGAGCATCGGGTGCCCCGGCGGTCAGGCCGGTTCCGCCGCGAGGCGCCGACCCAGCTCGACGAGGTGCTCGGTGCCTGAGCCGAGCTGCAGCTCCAGCTCCTTGGCCATGAAGAAGTAGCGGTGCAACGGGTAGTCGCGGTCGACGCCGATGCCCCCGTGGAGGTGCTGGCCCGCCTGGATGATGCGGGCACTCCCCCACGCAGCCCAGAACTTCGCCACGTTGATCTCCTTGGCGGCCGGGTGGCCGTTCTCCAGACGCCACATGGCCGACTGGGCGGTGATGTGGATCGCCTCGGAGTCGATGAACGAGTCGGCCGCACGGTGCGCCACCGCCTGGAAGGTGGCGATGGCCACGTCGAACTGCTTGCGCTCCTTGGTGAACTCGGCCGTGAGGTCGAGATCAGCCCCGCAGATGCCTGCCATGAGACAGCACTGCGAAGCCACAGCCCGCTCGTGTGCCCACTCGAGGGTGGAGTGTCCTTCGGCGATCAGCTCGGCCGGCGCCTCGGCCAACAACACAGCCGCCTGCGGATCTCCCATCGTCGTGTCGAGGGATTCGACCGCCACTCCGGAGTCGGCGGTGCGGGCCAGGAACAGGCCTACCGAGCCCCCTTCGATGGCGGCTGGGACCACGACCGCGTCGGCGATCGCGCCGGCGGGAACGCAGATCTTGGTACCGGTGAGCGACCATGAGTCGCCGTTGCGCGCAGCGATCGTGGTGGGAGCAAGTGCCTGTGCGGCGTCTTCGTGCCATGCCGCGGTGAGGATCATCGTCCCCGCAGCCACTTCGGGAAGCACGTCGGCGGCCAGCTCTGCCGGGGCGAACTCGGCGATGGGAAGTGCGCCGAGCGGGACGGTCTCCCAGAACGGAACAGCGGCGGCGGTGCGTCCGGCGGCCTCCAGCGCCTCGCCGAGCGCCACGAGGCCGAGCCCCGCTCCCCCGTGTTCCTCGGGGATGAAGGCACCGAGGATCCCGGTCTCGGCCATGGCCGCCCACAGCTTCGCGTCGTGGCGCGGCCCGTCAGCGCGCTCGATCGCACGCAGGTGGTGGTGGTCGGAAGCGTCGCCCATCACCTGTGCGGTGAGCTGCCTGATTGCTGTGGCCTGTTCGTCGAGTTCGAAGTCCATCGTCGTCCCTGTTGTCCCTGTGGTCGCTGTGTCTGGCGTCTGTGTCGTGGTTGCTTGTGACTGGTGCCGGTCGCGTTGGCTCAGCTGCGCAGGGCCCGCGGCATTCCGAGGCCGAACATGGCGATCAGGTCGCGCTGGATCTCGTTGGTGCCGCCGCCGAAGGTGAGGATCAGCAGCGAGCGGTAGTTGGTCTCGAGTCGACCCTTGAGCACTGCTCCCCTCGAATCGCGTTCGAGGTAGGCGCGGGGTCCCACCACCTCCATCAGGAGGCGAAACGCCTCGACGTAGAACTCGGAGCCGAACGTCTTCACCGTGGAGGCCGTTGCAACATCGAGCGTGTCGGCCGCGGCGACCTTCCAGTTCTCGAGGCGCAGGAACTCGAGGCCGGCGTGAACGCGGGCGAGGTTCATCTGGACCCACTCGTTGTCGATGTGGCGCTTGCCGTTCGCGTCCTTGGTCTCCTGGGACCACCTGCGGACCTCCATGTAGGACTGCTCGAGCAGGCCAGGAGAGAGCAGCGTGACGCGCTCGTGGTTCAGCTGGTTGGTGATGAGTCGCCAGCCGTTGCCCTCGCCGCCCACGAGGTTCGCGTCGGGCACCCGGACGTCTTCGAAGACTGTCTCGTTGATGTCGTGGGTGACCATCAGCTGCAGCGGGTTGACCGTGACTCCGGGCGACTTCATGTCCACCGCGAAGATGGAGATGCCCTTGTGCTTGGCGGCCTCGGGATTGGTGCGCAGTGCGAGCCAGCAGTAGTCGGCGTCGCCTGCGAGGGAGGTCCACATCTTGCGGGCGTTGACGATCCACTCGTCGCCGTCCCTGACCGCCTTGGATGTGAGCGATGCGAGGTCGGTGCCGGCCTCCGCCTCGGAGTATCCGATGCAGAACGTGAGGTCACCGGCGAGGATCTTCGGCAGGAAGAAGGCCTTCTGCTCCTCGGTTCCGAACTCGACGATCGTGGGGCCCACCGTGTTGACCGTGAGGGTGGGCACCGGGGCGCCGCTGCGCATCGACTCGTCGTAGAAGATGAACTGGTCGAACTGGTCGCGGCCCTGCCCGCCGTACTCCTTGGGCCATCCGATCCCCAACCAGCCGTCGGCAGCCATCTGCTTGACCGTGGCCCGGGTGACCGGGCCGCATCCGTGCTCGAGGTGGAGCTCCTCGCGGACCTCGTCGGTCAGCAGCCGGTCATAGTAGCTGCGTAGCTCGTCGCGCAGTGCCAGCTGCTCGTCGGTGTAGGCGATGTGCATTCGGTTCCCCCGGCGTGGGTGGCGGACCGCAGAACTGTAACGCGTTCTACCCTGCCCGTGGCCAGCCGGGAAGGCCCGCGACCGACCAGGGTGAGTGCGGGTTTAGAGGATTACGGGAGCGCCGGTAACGTTGACCGCCATGTCACGTCGTCTTGAGATCGAGCTGACCAGTGTCCGCCCCGACGGATCCTGGACCTGGCGAGCCGCAGGCGCGAAGCAGCCGAAGGGCGACCTCGACGCCAGCCTCGTGCCCGATGGAGCCGCTGTGGGAGCCGTGCTGCGCGCTGAGGCCGAGTTCATGGTGGACGGCATCGAGATCACCGCCCTGCTGCCTGACAAGGAGGCCCGCAAGGAGCCCGAGCGCCTCGAGATCCTCGGCTCCGGCCGCGAGGAGCCGTTGGTGACCACGCAGCTGGCGCCGAAGGGCAAGGGTCGCGGAAAGGGTCGTGGCAAGGGCCGTGGCCGTGGACGCGACGGGGACCGTTCGGACCGGCCCCGGGGCCCAAGGCCCGACCCGGTTCCGGAGCGTCCCCAGCCGAAGCGGTTGCGCCCCCGTCGCGCCAACCGTGACGCAGCCCTCGGCGAGGTACCCGAGGAGCAGCGCCCGATTGCAGAACAGGTGCTCCGTGGCGGCGTGCCGGCCGTGCGCGACGAGGCCCGCAAGCAGAACGACGCCGCCAAGAAGGAGAACCGCCCCGGCATCCCCGTCGACCAGGTCGTGTCCATGGCCGAGGTGCTGCTGCCGAAACTCCGCGAGGCGGAGTGGATGGACCGCGCCGAGGCGGCCAAGGCCGACCTCGAGGAACTCGACCTGCGCGACCTGCGTTCGGTGGTCGTCGCCGCCGACACCGGTGCGAAGGGCGAGGACGCCCGGGCGCTTCGTGACGAGCTGACCGCCGGTCTGACCCGCCGGGTCGAAGAGGAACACAAGCTCTGGATCTCCGACATGGAGGCCAACCTCGATGCGGGTCGCTTCGTGCGTGCCCTGCGGCTCTCCTCGCGTCCGCCCAAGGCGGGCACTCCCCTGCCCCCGGAACTGCAGAAGCGTCTCGTTGCCGACGTATCCAAGGGCCTCGACGCGCGTACCAAGCAGGAGCTGTACGCCGCCACTCTGGACGCGCTCAGCTTCTCGCCGGTTCGCACGCACGTGACTCCGGCAGGCAAGCCCGAGAACCCCTCGGAGGACCTGATCGAGGCCGCCAAGCGCATCGCCGACAAGGCCCCGGCGATCGCCGAGCTGTTCGGTGTGGATCCCAAGGAGGCCGGGGCGGCCCGCAAGCGACGCAAGCGCAATCGTCCGCAGGGTCGTGGCCAGGGCGGAAGGCCAACGGGTCGCAAGGGCGGTGGCAAGGCTGATGGCAAGCCGGAAGGCAAGACCGGCGGTAGGTCAGAGGCCAAGGGAGGCGACAAGCCGGGCGATTCGAAACCCGAGGCCGGGGCACCCGAGGCAGCCGAGGCCGAAACGTCGAAGGCCGCGGAGCCCCAGGCAGGTGAGCCGGAAGCCGAAGCACCCGCCGCGCAGGAAGAAGTCGCCCTCGAGCCCAACGCCGACGAACCCAACTCCGACGAACCAGAGGCCGACGAGCCAGAGGCCGAAGCGTCCGTGTCAGGCGATGCCGCTGATGCAGGCGATGGCGAGTCCTCGGACTCCTGAGCCGTCTGGCTCGGCTTCGCGGTCGCAGAGAGCCCGATCAGAAACCGAGCGCTGCAGGCAGATCCGCTGGTGTGGCCAGGACTTCGCCGGAGGGGCCGGCATGTTGCACGCGCGCGTTCCAGCCCGCCCAGATGAACCTGCATCCGGCCTCCTGCGCGACGCGCAGGTCTCCCCCGCTGTCGCCCACCATCGCCACCTGTGACGCATCGAGTCCGAGCGCCTGGAGCATCGGCAGCAGCGACTTGTGTGCCCACCCGAACGCGTCTGCGCACATCAGTGCCTCCGGCTCCCAACCGAGCCGGTTGAGCTCGGCGATGGCGGAGTCGGGGTGCTTGTTGGACAGCACAGCCCAGCGGGGCAACTCGGAGAGCATCGCCTCGACGCCGTCGTAGGGCTGCACGACCGCGGTGTCGTAGGCGGCCACGTAGTCGTCCATGGAGATCCCCAGCCGGTCGCACTCCTCAGCCACCGCAGAGCCCATGACCACCTCGGAGCGCGACACGCCCAGCATGTCGAAGGGCACGAGCAGCGCCTCGTCGGAGTCGACGAGTGTGCCGTCGAAATCGAACACGACTACTTCAGGGGGCGTGCTGGGCATCGGCGCAACGTACATACCCCTGTGGGTCGGGACCAGATCCCGGTTGCGGCGACGTTCGTCACACCAACTAGACCGCTCGGTCAAGTCTGCGTAGATTCTCCGCCCATGACCGTTGAGTACGAAAAGCAGGGCAACGTCGGCATCATCACGATCAACCGACCCGACGCGCGCAACGCCGTGAACGGCGAGGTCGCGAGTGGCATCGAGTCTGCGATCGACCAGATCGAAGACGACTCCGAAGTCTGGGTCGGCATCCTCACCGGTGCGAAGACCGAGAAGGGCTACATCTTCTGTGCCGGTGCCGACCTCAAGGCGATGAACACCGATCCCGGCGGGATGATGACCGAAAAGGGTGGCTTCGGCGGGTTCGTGACGCGTGAGCGCACCAAGCCGGTGATCGCCGCCGTCGACGGCCCGGCTCTCGCGGGTGGCACCGAGCTCGTGCTCGCAGCCGACATGGTGGTCGCGTCGAACACCGCCAAGTTCGGCATCCCCGAGGTGAAGCGCAACCTGGTGGCCGCAGCCGGCGGCCTGTTCCGCCTGCCCCGCAAGATTCCCCGCAACATCGCCATGGAGCTCGCCCTCACCGGCAGCCTCGACTTCTCCGCCGAGCGGGCGCATCAGTTCGGGCTGGTCAACCGCCTCACCGAGGAGGGTGGCGCCCTTGAGGGTGCGAAGGACCTGGCGGCGGAGATCTGCAGGAATGCTCCTCTCGCAGTGGCCGAGAGCCGCAAGATCATGATCGAGGCCACCGACGAAGACGACGAGGTCGGCTGGAAGATGTCGAACGAGGGAATCGGCAAGATGTTCGGCACCGAGGACTTCAACGAAGGCCTGACGGCCTTCATCGAGAAGCGCGATCCCGAATGGAAGGGTCGCTGAGCGACCCCACCTTCAGGTGAGTGTCTCGATGATGCCTGCGTCGGAGAGGAACTCGGCCAGGCCATCCACGAGGTCGAGCTCGGGGACGGTCCAGACCGGCACCCAGGCGGCTTCGGAGGCGTCGTCGCCGGGCGTCGGTTCGTGGTCGTCCAGCAATGTCACTGCGAAGTCCATCACGACGAAGTGGTGATGGGCGTCAATGATCTCGGTCCACCCAACCAGGGCGCCGCACACACCATGCAGGGCCGTTTCCTCGGCCAGCTCGCGTACCACGGCCTCCGCAAGGGTCTCGCCGGGCTCCACCCTGCCGCCGGGCACCGACCACCGGCCGAGGCCGGGCTGGGTGGCCCGACGAACCATCAGGAGTTCGTTGGTGCGTGTCGCTATCGCGCCCACGCACACCTCGGCGCGCCTCTGGCCCCGCTCCTGCCCCCGGGTCTGCGGCCCGGACTGGTCGGCGACCATCAGGGCTGCGCAGGGCCACTGACCGTGATTGCCCGTGCAACCATGCCGTGGTCCTCGAAGAAGTTCTTCGTATTGCGGTCACCGGGCAGGGTCACGCAGTCCACAGCGGTCGAACCAGCAGCGTCGGCCTCGTCGCGCAGCAGGTCGAGCAGGCTCGATCCAACGCCTACCTCACGGGCCTCTGGATCCACCCACAGCTCCTCGATGACGGCAGGGGCTTGCACCGGCACAGAAGGCCGCAGCACCCCGTAGCCGACCACGGTTACTCCGAGCAGCCCAACGACCACCGACCGCTCGCCCCCTTCGAGGTCGGCCGCGAAGCCCTGCGCCACATCGGCGTGCACGCTGCCCCGGCTCAGCGCGTTGGCGAGCGGTCCTCCCTTCGGAAACGCGCCGAGCGACTCGACCGCGGCAAGGTGCATGCGGGCCAGGTCGGGAGTGTCGTGCCCGACCGCAGGCCGTGCAGTCACACCGTGTGGAGTCGGCTCCGCCTGGTGTGGAGTCGGCTCCGCCTGGTCACCCGCGCTCATCACAAACGGTCAGTCCGCGAGCAGTGCGGTGACGCGGTTGAGGATCGTTCGCCTCTGGCGCTTTGCCGACTCGTAGGCGCCGACGGCTTCCAGCTCCTCGGGAGACAGGGTCGTGAGCCTGGGCACCACCTGAGACGCCGCCAGGCTGTCGTAGTCGGGAATGGCAAGCGTGCTCACGTCAGGTGCCTCTGCGGCCTCGTCGCCGGGTGCCGCTTCGTGTGAGGAGTCCGGTGCAGCGGTCGGCTCGTCCTCGGTCAGCACGCGCAGCACGTCGGTGGACTGCCGGGCTTCGTGTTCGGGTAGGTCCTCGCCCGAGTCACGATCTGGTGAACCCCCGAAGAGCGACCTGGTGCAGGGCAGCATCGACAACAGCGACTGGGAGAACTGCAGCTGTGCCGATGAGCGGTCGATGAGCCGCGGCAGCAGTCCGGCAAGATCTTCGATCAGGGACGGGGCCTCTTCGTGCGAGGTATCCGCCGAGCCCTTGCCGGAGTCTTGTTCGGAGCTATCCGCCGTTGCCGCCATCACTTCAGATTCCCGTGGGTCGTGTGGCCCGCGCGGCCACCGCGTGTGGCCATCATCGGGTTCCGTCAGCCCTTCTTCGCCTTCTTGAGGGCCGCCTCCACCTTCTTGATGGAGGGACAAGGATCGTACCCCTCGGGGCAGTGCAGGTTTCCAGCGCGCCCGAACTGGCGGGGATGCACGATGAGGAAGCACGTATTGCACGTGAACTCGTCCGCACCCTTGGCGGCCACGCGTTCACCCGACTCGGAAGTGGTCTCCTTGGGAGCCTCTTCCTCCTCCTCCTCGTCCTCGTCGTCGCCCGAGGCCATCTTGTCCTTGAGGATGCGATCCAGGTCGGCTTCGACGTCGTCGGGGTCGGCCTCGTCGTCTTCCTCCTCGGCGGTGCCGGGACGCTTGCGGGCCGTGGGGACCTCGTCGGCCTCCTCGTCGTCGTCGTCCGTGGTGGCGTCGTCACCCTCGCCGTCGGCGGCCGGGATGGCGCCGTCCTCGAGCAGCTCGTCGTCGAGCTCTTCGTCGTCAAGTTCTTCTTCGTCGAGCTCTTCGTCTTCCTCGAGCTCGTCGACTTCGTCGTTCATCGCATCCTGATTCGTGTCTCTGTTGCGCCGGCCGCGTGTCGGTGGTGGCGCGAGGGCCGTCGGGGGTCGCATCGACCCGGAACCGGCGCATCATAGACACGGATCGGGCGGTGTGTGTCCACCCGGCAGCGAGATTTCTTGAACGGACCCGAAACGGTCCTCAGGAACCGGCCTCGACCGAGCGCTTCCGTTCAGCTGCACGCTCGGCGCCGATGCGCTCGAGTTCGGCCTCACCGGAGTGGTCCACGAACCGCATCATCTCCGCGATGGCGGTGTGGCCGGCCTCTTCCTCGATCAACCGGTGCATCCGCTGGGCCACGGAGCGGTAGCTCGGATGGCCCTGCACCGAGGACCGTAGCTCCAGCATGTGGATGGCCTCCCGGGCGTTGAATTGCATGACATAGCGCAGGCGGTGTGCCAGCGCCACCGCGTAGGACGCACGCTCGGGGAACTGCTCCGCCAGGGCGCTCCACAGACCCTCGGAGATGTCCATCGCCTCGTCGAACCGGTCGGAGACCCCGGCCTCGTCGATCGAGGCGGGGCGCACGAACCCGTGGCCGGGGCCGAGGTTCTGCCACTCGACCGTGGCGATGCGGTGCCGCTGCAGGTCGCGGAATGCGCCGTAGTCGGACAGTACGTCGAATCGGTAGTCGGTGCGCTCGAGCGCACGGCCGGGCTTGTGGCGCCTGTTGCGCCTCTCCCCCACGTACGAACGCATGACCGACAGCCTGTCCTCCACCGACATGCGGGCAACCTTGTCGAGCACGGAGGTCTCTGGCAGGTCGGTATAGGGGTAGAGCATCGCGGCAACGACCTTGACCTCGCCGTCGGGGTCGAAGTCGACGAGCTCGACGTTGGAGCCGTGTGGGGTCGCCACGTTGTCTTCGGCGAGGACCTCGTAGGCCGTGGCCTCCATGGCCTTGCGGTTGTGCTCCATGTAGGCGGAGGTCTCCATGCCCCGGTCCGGCAGGTCCACGCGCTTGAGGAAGCTGGGGATGACCTTGCGCAGCTCGGTGAGCATGAGCGTGGCGTAGTGGCGTGCCTCGGGCAACGGGTGTGAGCGCATGCGCAAGAGGAGCGCCTCGTAGCCCTGGCCCGAACCGTAGATGCCCACGTTGGACAGAGCGGCCGCGGGCAGCACGCCGCGAACGGCGTCGAACGCCTTGGCCCTCACGGCCTGGCGGTGCACGAAGTCGGAGTCACCCTCGCCCTTCGGGTGAAGTGCGCGGTAGTGCTCGGTCATGGCGGCCACGAGCTCGGAGTAGATCTCGAAGATGGTGTCCATCTCAGCGACGTAGCGGGCGCCGAGGTTGGAAGCGAGGATGTCGGGGTCCCGGTGGTAGCGGTAGCGGCCGGCGAGCCGTTCGTCGTAGGGGATGTAGCGGGTCGACTGCTCGAGGTAGGACATGAGGCGTCCCCACTCGAGGATCTTCGTGAGCAGGTTGGATGCCTGCTCGCACGCCAGGTGCACACCGCCGAGCTGGGCGACGCTGTCGTCGCCGTACTCGAAGAAGACACGGTCATACAGCGCCTCGGCCCGCTCCAGTCCGATCGTGGCGTCCACAGTGGCGTCGCCGGCTGTGTCGAGTTCTCCGACGAACTCGTCGAGGAAGAGGCGTCGCAGCGACTTGGAGGACCGCGAGTAGCGAGCGAAGAGTGCGCCCTTGACCACCTCGGGCAGGTTGACGAGTGCGAACACGGGGCCGTCGAGGTTCGTGAAGTACGGCCTCAGTACCTCACGTTCATCGGAATCGAACTGTTCTGCGGCGTAGTTGCCGAGCTGCGGGGCCCCTGTCACGGCCGACAGCCTATTGCCGCTGCGCAGCCCACGTGTCGATGACCGTGCAGGCCATCGCCCGGGCGCCATCGAGCACTGCTGCGTCACCCTCAGGGCCCCGGGCGAAGCCCGCGAACTCGGGGGTGTGGATCGCCACACCGGGGGGTGCGACGGCGATCATCGGGTGTATGGAGGGCACCTCGTAGCTCACGTTGCCCATGTCGGTGCTGCCCATCACCGGCGTGGCGCCCTCGCGGTCCAGGTGACGGCCGACGGCCTCGGAGTTCTCCGCGTAGCACTGCAGCAGCCACTCGTCGGCCACCATGTCGGTGTAGGGCGGGTCGTGCCAGGCATGGGTCATCGAGGCGCCGGTGGCCGTGGCGCCGGACTCCAGTGCCGCCAGCACCCGTTGCTCGAGTGCGGCGCGGTCTTCGCTGTTCGCGGCGCGCACGTACCAGTGCATCGACGCGTGGGAGGGAACGATGTTGGGCTTGTCGCCGCCGTCGGTGAACACCCCGTGCACCTTCTCGCGGGGGCCGATGTGCTGGCGCAGGGCCGCGACTGCCATGTAGCCGAGCACGGCGGCGTCGAGGGCGTTGACACCCTGTTCGGGTGACGCCGCTGCATGGGCGGCCCTGCCGTGGTACTCGACATCGAGTCGGTGGATGGCCACACAGTCCATGGTTCGGAGGTCGTGGTCGGCGGGGTGGACCATCATCGCCGCCACCAGCCCGTCGAGGGCACCCTCGCGGGCCATCAGCACCTTGCCGCCGCCGCCTTCCTCCGCCGGTGTGCCGAGGATGCGCACCCGGCCGCCGGCATCATCCGCGACCGCGGCCGCAGCGAGTCCGGCACCGAGCCCGGCTGCCGCGATCACGTTGTGCCCGCACGCGTGGCCGATTCCCGGCAGGGCGTCGTACTCGCAGATGACCGCCACGGTCGGGCCATCGGTGCCGCCGGTGGCTTCGAACGCCGTCTCCAGCCCGTAGGCGTGGCGTGTGGGCTCGAGGCCGTGCGCCTCCAGCGCGTCGCACAGCGCGTCGTGGGCGTGGCGTTCCTCGAAGCACAGCTCGGGGTGCTCCCAGATGTCGTGGGAGACCGCAGTGAGCTCTCCGGCCAGTTCATCGATGACGTCGAGCGCCCTCGCCTTCAGTGACTGGACGTCGGGGGCTGCAGGGCTGCTCGGCATCCCCATACGATACGACGGACCACGGGGCATGCTCAGCCGGCCGACGGGTGCTCGAGCACGAGCTTGCCGAGCTGCGCCCCGCCCGCCAGGCGATCCAGCGCCTCGGGGTAGTCGCCGAGTGCGAACACGCCGTCGACCACCACGTCGAGGCCGTCGGTCATCATCGCGGTGACTTCGTCGAACTCGACCTGGCTGGCGCAGCTCGCGCCGATGATGTCGAGCTGCCGCCAGAAGAGCTTCGGCAGGTCGAGTTCCGCGACCGGGCCACTGGTGCCACCGCAGACGCACATCTTGCCGCCGCGGCGTAGCGACCCGATCGCTGCATCCCAGGTGGCCGGGCCGATGCTGTCGACCACGATGTCGATGCCTTCCGGGTAGGGCCCCGCGGAGTCGACCGCCCCCGCTGCGCCGAGCTGCAGGGCGGCGGTCCGCTTCGATTGCTGGCGCGATGTGACGATCACTTCGGCGCCGAGGTGAATGGCCAGCGTCATCGCTGCGGTTGCCACCCCACCGCCGATGCCGGTCACGAGCACCCGGTCCCCGGGGGTGATTCCGGCCCGCCTGAGCAACCGCCATGCCGAACTGAGCGCGATCGGATACGCGGCGCACTCGACCCAACTACGCCCCGATGGGCGAGCACACAACTGGTGGGCATCGACCACGCACAATTCGCCATGGCCCCCCCACGTGTGCTCCCCGAGGATGCGCATCCGCGCATCCAGCACCGAGTCGTACCCGCGCTCCAGCGCTTCGGTAGGCACCAGCGCAGGGTTCGCGACCACCTCGTCGCCCACCTGCCAGCCCTGCACTCCCTCGCCGACGGACTCGACCACCCCGGCAACGTCGGCGCCCGGGACGTGGGGCCAGGAGGGTGGCCGGGGTTTGCGGCGGGTAAGCCAGAGGTCCATGTGGTTCAGTGCCGAGGCGCGCACCGCGAGCCGTACCTGACCCTCTGCGGGCGAGGGCGCCCCGACTTCGCCCCAGCGGTACTCGTCGCTCTCCTCGAGCAGCCACGCCTTCATGGTCACAAGCTAAGCCACCACGGTCATGGCGTCGGGAAGACACTCGATCTCCAGGCGGGTCACGGGGCTGTCGAGAACCACCCCGTCTACGGCCACGGTGGCCGGCGGGTCGAAGGATGCAACGGTCTGCCGCGCCCTCGAGGTGCAAAGCGCCGGATGCGGAAGGTGCGTGCCGGTGGCCATCCGGCCCTTCGCGCGCAATCTGTCCCAGGTGCCCAGCGATCCGTCGGTCACATCCAGCAGGCCGTCGCCGGGATGGGCGCGCGGCCCCAGGTCGTCGCCGCCGCGGTGCGTGGTGTTCATGACCACGAGCGTGCGCCGGGAGAACAACGGCCTCATCCGTGGGCCCTGGACCGCGACCAGGTGTGCTGCGAAGAGCAGGTTCCGTGTCGAGCCGTCGACCGATGTGATCTCGACCGAGCCGACGTCGACCGGATAGCGGACTCCCCTGCCGGCCCTGAGCTCATCCGCGGAGTGTGAGGGCGCACCGAGTGTCGTGTGCAGGTCACCGCCGACGAGGCCGGCCTCCGCAGGGTCGCCGGCCGCGATGATGTCCCCGAGGCACGCAATGAGTGCCGCGTCCGAGTCCACGACCGGGGCGCCCGCGGCCAGCGGCCCGGGTCCACCCCAAGGCTCGCCGCGCCGGAGCGTCACGGCTCGACGCCCGGGCCTGCTGCGACCCCGTCGTTGTCGGAGCTGCTGTCGTCCCGCTCGAGCCCCGAGTTGTCCACGACATCGCGACGCAGCAGGTCCGAAGCCTCGCGGGCCGCCACGGACGTGGGGCCGGCGGTCACCTCGGCGACCTGGCGGAGCACGTCGATGAGTTGGCGGGCGTTGCGCACGAAGTCGCCGCCTGACATGTCCTCCTCGAGGCTCGACTCCAGCCCCTGGCCCGAACACCAGCGCAGCGCCGGCCAGGCGAAGCCGGCCGAGGGTTCCCGCGTGGGGTTGAGGCCGGCGGCCTTCTCGAGCCCTGCGAGCCTACGGTGCAGGCGGGCCATCTCGGCGAACCGGGTCTGGAGGTCCCGCTTGGGAAGCCTCGGCGGCGGTGGCGGGTCCGCACTGCGGTGCTCGTGGGTGAGGCAGCTGACCAGCGAGGCCATCTCCGCCGCGTCGAGGTCTTCGAACAGCCCCGCGCCGATGCACAGCGACGCCAGCAGGTCACACTCGTGGTAAATGCGCCGCAGGCGGCCACCCTCGGCTGTGAGCTCCCAACCGTCGAGGTGCCCGAGTTCGGTGAGGATCCCGACAACTGCGTCGAGACGCGAGCCGAGGTCGGCTCCCCTGCGCGCCAGTTGTCGCTCGGCGGTTCCAATTGCACGAGTCGCCTTGTTGTGGGCGCGTGCGAGGCCGAGGATCTCGGCCGACTGCGGGTGGGCGGCCAGTGGGTGCACCTCGAGAGCCTCGCGTGCCGCGTGCCACCGCTGCGTCGCCTCGTCAGCGTCGGCCCTGCGGCTCGGTGGCTGCAGGCGCTTGCGATTGACCCGGCGCAGGCTGGCAGCGGCCTGCTTGCGGAACTCGGGGTCGTTGGGCACGTACGGCACAGGGAGCTGCACCGTGCCGCAGGCCTCAACCGGTCGGTCCTCGTCGCGGCCGTTGATCCGAACGAGCTTCCCCCTGGGTGTGACGGTGTCGACGCGAACGGACTTCTTGCGCTCCGTGCTCGACACCACCACGACCAGTCGGGAGCCCTCCGAACCCGGCCGCTCGAGCACGTCGCCCGGGCGCAGGTTGGCCAGTGAGTTCTCGATGGCGTTCCGGCCGCGGTCGCGGTGTGAGCGCTGGCGTTGTTCTTCCGCGGCGAGGTCGGCGAAGGCAGCCGCCTCGTCGGCCGAGACGCCTTCGATGGCCTCGAGCCCGTCACGGGCTGCAGCCAGCTCGTCCCGGCGGTGCTGAAGGGCGCGGCGTTCGCCGCTTGCCGCCTCGTCGGCCTGGTACTGGGCGAAGGAGCGTCGCAACACTTCGCGTGCCTCTTCGCGCGGGTACTGCGCAACGAGGTTGACCGCCATGTTGTACGTGGGCTTGAACACCGATGTGAGGGGGAACTCCCGGCTGGCAGCGAGCTCGGCCACCGGCGCGAATGCGATGAAGGGCGACCACAGCACGATGGCGGTGCCGTGGTCGTCGATTCCCCGTCGCCCGGCGCGGCCGGTCAGCTGGGTGAACTGCGCCGGGGTGAGCATGTCGTGGCCGTCGCCCGTGAACTTGGTGAGCCGCTCGATCACCACGCTGCGAGCGGGCATGTTGATGCCGAGCGCCAGTGTCTCGGTTGCGAACACGACCTTGGTGAGCCCCTTCACGAAGCACTCCTCGACTGCCTCGCGAAACGCCGGCACCATGCCGGCGTGGTGGGCGGCCAGGCCCCGTTCGAGGGTCTCGCTGAACCTGCCGAACTCGAGCACTGCCAGGTCCGCGTCGGCCAACGGGGCCACGTGGCGCTCGAGGATCGAGCGCACCTCGGCCGCCTCGTCGCGCGTGGTCAGCCGCACACCGGAGTCGAGTGCCGCGGCGGCGGCGTCGTCGCAACCGGCGCGGCTGAAGATGAAGTTGATGCTCGGAAGGAGGTCTTCCTCGCCAAGCCGGTCGATCACCTCGAGGCGCCGCGGGGTGCGGAACCGGCGCCTCTGGCGGGGCCGCCGCCCGGGTTGTTGCTTGCCGGTGCGATCGCCGTCGAAGCGGTCACCACGCGGGTTGGGCTTGCCGTCCACCAACAGGGGCACGAGGTGGTCGACCTCGGACTGCCGGTCGCCGACGAGCATGGCGGAGCTCAGCTCCACGGGCCTGCGGTGCTCGACGACGGTCGTCGTGGGCCCCCGCAGCGATTCGATCCATCCGCCCAGCTCGGCTGAGTTGGACACCGTCGCCGACAGGCAGGCGAACCGCACCGAGGCGGGCGTGTGGATCAGGACCTCCTCCCAGACCGGACCTCGGTAGGCGTCCTGCAGGAAGTGAACCTCGTCGAGCACGACCCACCGCAATCGTTCGAGCGCGGCCGAGCGGGCATAGACCATGTTGCGGAGCACCTCGGTGGTCATCACCACCACTGGCGCATCCGGGTTGATCGAGTGGTCGCCGGTGAGCAGCCCCACCCGTTCGTCGCCCAGCACGCCGCGCAGGTCGTTGAACTTCTGGTTCGACAGTGCCTTGATCGGCGCCGTGTAGAACGCCCGTCCGCCGGTCTCGAGCGCCGCGGCCACGGCCATCTCCCCGACCACCGTCTTGCCGGACCCAGTCGGCGCGCACACCAGCACGTTGTGGTCCAGCGCCACGGCGTCCGCCGCTTCGACCTGGAACCGGTCGAGGCTGAAGTCGTGATCGAACGGGTTGCTCAGGGTCCGCTCCGATCGGCGTCGGACCCAGCGGCCCTGGCCTCTGCCTCGGCCGCTGCCTTCTCCCGCTTGGTGCGTCGTCTCAACCAGAGTCGCCCGATGAGTAGGCTCACCTCGAACAGCAGGTACATCGGTATCGCCAGCGCGAAGAGGCTGAACGGGTCACCCGAGGGCGTGATGCCCGCGGCGAGCACCACGATCAACAGGATCACCTGCCGGCGCCAGGAAGCCAGCTTCTGGGGGGTGACCACGCCGATGATCTGCAGGGCGACCATGACAACGGGGAACTGGAAGCCGATCCCGAACGCCACCATCATGAACAGCGCCAGGCGGGTGAAGTTGCCGATACCCGCTCGCACCTCCACCTCGGACCCGGCGATTCCGATCAGGAACTCCGTGGCCCGCGAGAGAGTGAAGTACGCGAGGCCCGCGCCGAGGGCGAACAGGACCATCCCCGAGCCGACGAACGCGAATGCGTAGCGCCGCTCCTTGCGGTACAGCCCGGGCGCGATGAACCGCCACAGCTGCCACAGGATCACGGGCATGGCCAGCACGACTGCACCCCACCCGGCGACGCGCATGCGCAGGGCGAACGGGGCAATGATGTCGGTCTCGAGGAACTTGCAGTTGGCCTCGGGGTCGAGTGCCAACACCGCGCTGCAGTAAGGCTCGTTGAGGAAGTCCGCCAGCCATGGATAGGCAAACCAGGCGGGGATGAGTGCCACGGCCACCGTGGCCAGGCAGATGAACAACCTCCGGCGCAGCTCGCGGAGGTGGTCCGACAGCGCCATGTTCGACGGGTCGCGCTCGGCTCCCTTCAGGATGCGGTTCCTCACGGCGCTTCGGTGTCTCCGGCCGTCGCTCCGTCCGGGGTGCCGGCGGTTCCCGGATCATCCTGGGCCTCTCCGGAGTCCCGGGAGTCAGCCGTGTCGGCGGGGGCAGCCTCGGCGGGGTCCGCGTCGCCGTCGTCGTCTCCCTCACGCTCCACGGCCGTGCCAGCCGCGGCTGCTGACTGGCGTACGCCCTCATCGGCGGCCTTCTGGCGCTCGTCGGCCTCGGCCTCCAGTGCATACTCCGCGAGCTTCTGGCGGGGCCTGGCCGCAAACTCACCGAGCTCCTTGATCGGCTGCATCGCCGGGTCGTTGATCACATCGGCCATGTCCCCGCTCAGGTTCGAGCTGAACTTCTTGACGTTGTTGATCATCCGGCCCGCGCTTCTAGCCATCTCGGGTATGCGGTCGGGGCCGAGCACGACGAGCACGAGAAAGGCGATGACGACGACCTCGCCGGCACCGATGTTCTCGACTATCAACCCGAACTGCGATGCCGGGGCCATCCGGCAATGGTACCCGTGGCCCCGTTGGGTGCCCCACTACCGGCGCCGGGCCCATGTGTGCCCGGACAGCAAACTGCCCCGGAGCAAGTCCGGGGCAGGAGCTGCGCGGCCGAGTCAGCGGTCGGTCATCGAGGCGAGGGTCTCGAACCAGCCGGGGGTCGTCAGGATGTCGTGGAAGTCGAGCACGTCGTCGTGGCTGATCGCCTCGCCGTAGTGCGGCTCCTCGAGTTCGGCGGGCAGGTTCCATTCGGTGCAGTGCACGCCTGCCGCCAGCAGGACGTCCACCACGTGGGACTCGGCCGGGCGGACCTCGATCATGCGGCAGACCGGGCAGCGGAAGAGGTAGGTGGCTGCCTGGTTGTCACGGCAGAGACGGACCCGCAGATCGCGCGACCGGAGCTCGACGTCTCCGCAATCACTGCATGTTGCACGGATCAGTGCCATTTGGGGCCTCCTGTTGCGACTCCCCATACCCTTCGGCCGTCCGGTGGGGTGGGTTGACATTTCTCCTGGGATTTCGTCGCGATCCTCTCCGTGGGCCCGCCGCATGTGCTTGCCCCGGGGCGATCGCGAGCACAATGGGCAGCCATGGGTCACGTCTCCGAGTCCATCCTCGATCCACCGATGCTGTTCGCCCGGGTCGGCGACGCTGGACTCGCCGAAGGCGACAGCCTCGACACGTGGACGGTCGCCGCCAGGTTGGGTGCGGATGGCCTCCTGGCGGTCCTGAACCCGGGTGACAAGGGGGATTGGGTCGTTGGACGGGCAAGGGGGCGACTGCGAGGACGCAGCGCCACGGTGCCCCTGCAGGCCCTCTGGGAGGCGGTCGGTGCCACCTCGCTCGATCTAGCGCTGGAGGTGCCCGACGCCGACGCAGGCGCCGTAGTACTCGAGCAAGCGGCCGCTCGCGGCCTCTCCGGGCGCCTGTGGGCCTGTTCGGCGGACCTGGAGACACTTGGCGGCCTTGTCGCAGCCGGCGTGCGCTGCCTGCACTCGTGTGACCCCGAGTCTGAGGGATCCGGGCCCGAGGCCCATGCGGCACACCTGCGCAGGCTGGGCATCGATGGCGCGCTCATCAACGAGGAGCGGGCCACAGCAGGCATGGTGGCGCTCATGCACCGTTTCGGGCGACTGGTGGTTGCTGTGGGGGCGAACTACCGACGAACCGCCGGCAGGGCACTGTCCAATGGCGCGGCTGGGGTGTGCGGCACCGATGCCGAGGCCCTCGCAGACGCACGCGCCGGGAGGACACCCGGCTGATCCGCGGGCGCCGCAGATAGCTGCCGTACGCGGGCTCAGAGTCCCGAGAACCGCGACAGAGGCCAGATGATGGCGAATGCCCGTCCGGTGACCGTGTCGGTAGGAATCGAACCGATGTAGCGGGAGTCCTCCGAATTGCCGCGGTTGTCGCCCAGTACGAACACCTCGCCTTCCGGCACCACCACGGGCTCGTCGATGTCGAATGTGGCGGTTCCCGGGCCCAAATAGGGTTCATCGAGTGGCTTGCCGTCGATGTGCACCACGCCGTCGATCGACTGGATGGTCTCGCCCGGCAGCCCGATGGCACGCTTGATCAGGTCATCGGGGTCACCCGGATCGGCGGGCGCGGTGTCGGGTCGGGAGAACACGATCACGTCGCCCCGGTTGATGTCGTGCAGCCGGTAGCTGAGGTGGTTGACCAGTACACGGTCCCCGATGAGGAGAGTCTCCTCCATCGACCCGGATGGAATCTGGTAGCTCTGCACCACGAAGTTGCGAACCACGAGGGCGATCAGGACTGCTCCGGCGATCACCGCCACCCATTCGACGGTGTTGCGCAACGTCGAATGGGAACGCCGCCGCCCACCATCGGGGCGGGTCGGCTGCGTCGCGCCGGGACCGGTGGGCGACGGCGGATCGTTGCGGGAATCCATCGCCGAAGGCTACCGGCGCGGTCCGTCGGTCTTGTCCACACCGTGGCGCTCGAGCACCCTCGCGGCCACCTCGGCACGGCGCGCCATCAGGTCCTCACCGTTGGCCGAGTCCACAGCAGTGGATCCGTCGGGAAGTCGCAGCAGGAGCCGGTCCAGCCATGACTCGCTGCTGACGCCGAGGCGGACCACCAGTTGGTCACCGGAGTCGTCCCATGCCTGCACCGGGAACGAGTCGACCACCCAGGCGGCGGAGTGGTCGATGTGCAGTTCCACCTGACGCGCTTCGGCGGCGAAGCCCTCGTCGGGCAAGGGTACGTCGCCAGGTGTGTCGAATGCATGGGCGTCGCCCGCGGCCTCCGCGGCGAGGATCCGGTCGAGGCGGAAGTGACGCATGGCGTCGCGGTCGTGGCAGTGGCCCGTGAGGTACCACTCCCCGCGGACGCTTCGGGTTGCCCAGGGGTCGACCACTCGCTCCCCCACCCTGTCCGACCCCCACGAGAAGTAGACGATGCGCACCGAGCGACGCTCGCGGGCCGCCGACCGCAGCAGGTCCAGCACGGCGGGGTCGCCGCTTCCGAGCTCCACCCTGATCGCCGTGCGGGCACCCGGTCCGAGCACGTCGGCCAGCTTGTCGAGCGCGGGCTCGATCGCATCGGCGGCCCCGTGCACCCCCGCCATGGCCTCACCGCTTGCCAGCAGGTGCAGGGCCTCGCTGTGATCGAGGTCGGGTGGCTCCTCGAAGGAGCCCGGCAGGTCGACTGACACGTTGCCGTCGTCATCGGTGAAGACCGACACCATCGTCGACGGGTCACCGATCTCGACGTCGTAGAACACGCGGTCCAGGTCCGCGCTCACCTGCTCCGGATCGGCACCGAAGTGCTCACCGATCTCCTCGAGCGTCGCTCCGTCGCGCGATGCGATCCATGGCAGCACGCACAGCATCAGCTCGACGCGCTCGGTCTCGCTGGGCGTGCTCACTGCGGCGACCCCGCTCGTGCGATCCCCGAGACGTGGTCGACGAAGGCATCGCGTACATCTGGCGGTCCGACCAGCTCCGCACGGTCGATGAAGGACAGCAACCAGCTGAACAGGCCTTCGCGGTTTCGGACGTCGAGTCGCACAACTGTGTGGTCGTCGCCGGCCTCGACCACCTCGAGGCCCGGGTGCTCGGCGAGTGCGACCGTCGCCGACGGTGCATCGAGAGAGATGGTGACCGACTCGACCGGTCCGTCGCCGAACTCCCATGGACGGAAGCGGCCACCTGGTCCTGCGGCGTCAGAGGATTCGATCCCTGCGGCGGGCTTCTCGGCGCGTTCCTCTGCCGGGTCGACCGGGAGCACGGCACCCTCGAGGCGGTCGAGTCGGTAGGTGCGCGAGGCCCCTGCGTCCAGGTCGTGGCAGGTCAGGTACCAGTGACCGCCCATGCTCCAGAGGTGCTGCGGCAACACCTTGCGCGTCCGGTCCGAATGGGTGAAGGCAACAGGCGTACCGTTGAGGATCGCCGAGAACAGCTCGGTCACGTTGGAGTCGAGCCTGATCTCGGCAAGCGTCGGGCCGTCGCCGGCGGGGCCCATCCCCCCGTACTTACGGAGCCCGTCGGTTGCATCTGCCAGACCGGCGCCCTCGTCGCGCAGGGCCATGGCGGTGGCCGCCATGCGAAGCGCAGCCAGTTCAGCGCCGGTGAAACCGGGATCGGCCACAGCGGACCGCTCGCGCCGGATCACGTAGGCCGACCCCGACGGGTCATCGGCGACGTCGAGGGTCCTCAGCGGCACACCCATGTCGAGCAGGTCCTTCTTGTCGCGCTCGAACGCCCTGCGGGCGGTCTCGGGGCGGCTCTGGGTGTAGGAGTCCGGCAGCTCCTCGCGGATCTCCTCGAAGGTCTTGGGTCGGGCACTCTGCTCGAGCAGTGCAACGAGGCTCAGCAGCCGGGTGAACTTGTCCACCGTCCGAGACTAGGGGTGCGGGCGGCGCGGGACGTGCACTCAGTCGGTCAGCTGCGCCGCGAGCACCCCTGCGCCGACCGCTGCATCGAAGAATGGAGGGTCCTCTGCGGGTCCGCGGCCCATCGTGGTCACCGCAAGCGAGTGCCGGCCAAGGATCTCGGCGGCTGCCGGCGTCGTGGCCGGGACCAACGGTTCGCAGGCGGCTCGCACCCCGGCGTCGAGGGTGCCCGCGACGTCTGCGACCACTGGGCGGCAGTGGGTCAGCGAGAGGGCGGTGTGCACGTGGTGTGACACCCCCCGGTGACGCTCGCGCTCGTCGGCCTCGGAGCACCGCACGCACAGCACCGGGCGACCCCCCAGTCGTTGGACGGTGTCGAGTAGGCCTGCCGCCTCCACCGAGGTGGTGCCGAGGGCGCTCGAAGTGCCCACGACGCCCGGCCCCATCGCCACGACCACCGCGTCGGCCTCCAGCACGTGTGTGGCGAGGGTCAGTGCGGATGCGGGTGAAACCGCCTCCAGGTCGCCGCCGAACGCGTGTCCGGCTGTCACCGTCCCCACCAGCAGGTCGCGGTCACGCAGTGCAGCTACGAGGTCCGACATCGCGATCGGCAGTGCGGCGCCGTCGGTCATCACGTAGGCGAGGCGCCGGCCCCTGGACGCGTCCGAGAACGCGGCAGCCACAACCGCCATCTGGCTGTGAAGCGTGCACACCACGACCGGGGTGCCCCCCAGGCGCCGATCGGCCTGTTCCGGATGCGCCAGTTCGCTCGTTCCCACGTCGGCCTGCAGGCTGGTGTAACGGAGCTTCATGACGTGGTCGGGCCCGGGCGCCACGAGGTCGCTGCGCTCCAGGTTCCAGTGCACGACATGCCAACCGCCGGTGCCGAGGCCGAGCTCCACCGCAGTGGTGTTGCACACGACGCGATCACCCGGCGCAGCGTCGCCGGTGAGCTCGGTCAGGCAGTAGGCCCGGGCATCGCTCCCGTCCTGCATGCGGACCGCCAGGCGCTGCAGGCCCTCACGTTCGGCGAGGATCTCGGTGACGGTCGCACTGTGGAAGGTCGGCACGTTGCAGGCGGCTCAGAGGGCGTCGATCAGCCGCTGGACGCGCTCGTCGTGGGAGCGGAACGGGTCCTTGCACAACACCGTGCGCTGCGCCTGGTCGTTGAGCTTCAGGTGGACCCAGTCGACGGTGTAGTCACGCTTGCGTTCCTTGGCCCGGCGGATGAACTCGCCGCGCAACCGTGCGCGAGTGCTCTGGGGTGGCACGTCCATCGCCTCGGCGATGTCGGCATCGGTCACGATGCGCTCCACACGGTCAGCGGCCTGGAGCTTGTAGAACACCGAGCGGTCGCGTCGGATGTCGTGATACTGCAGGTCGAGCAGGGCAACTCGTGGATCGCCGAGTTCGAGGTCATGTCGGGCCATGTACGACTCGATCAGGTTGTGCTTGGTGACCCAGTCGACCTCGCGGTCGAGTCTGAAGGGGTCGTCGGCCAGCCCGACCATGACGTGCTCCCACATGTCGAGCGCCTGTTTCTCCTCGGGGGACAGCTCGTGGGTCTGGCCGTAGCGGATTGCACGCTCCAGGTACTCCGACTGGATCTGCATGGCAGTGAGCTCCCGCCCGTTGGCGAGCCGCACAGGGCGCTGCAGGGTGAGGTCGTGGCTGATCTCGCGGATCGCGCGGATCGGGTTTTCGAGGGTCATGTCGCGCATCACGACGCCCGGGTCCTCGAGCATGCGCAACACCAGCGACGCGGCGCCGACCTTCAAGAAGGTGGCGTACTCGCTCATGTTGGAGTCGCCGACGATCACGTGCAGGCGCCGGTAGCGATCGGAGTCGGCGTGGGGTTCGTCGCGGGTGTTGATGATCGGCCTGGAGCGGGTGGTGGCCGAGGAGACGCCCTCCCAGATGTGCTCGGCGCGCTGGGACACCGAGAACTGCGCGCCGCGGGCGGTGTGCAGCACCTTGCCCGCACCTGCGTAGACCTGTCGGGTCACGAGGAACGGGATCAGCACCTCGGAGTAGCGCACCAGTTCGTCGGTGCGGCTGGTCAGGTAGTTCTCGTGGCAGCCGTAGCTGTTGCCCGCGGAGTCGGTGTTGTTGCGGAACAGGTAGATGTCGCCCCGGATTCCCTCCTCGGACAGCCGCTGTTCGGCCGACTCGAGCAACTGGCCGAGGATCCACTCCCCCGCCTTGTCGTGGGCAACCAGGTCATGCAGCGAGTCGCACTCGGGCGTCGCGTACTCGGGGTGCGAGCCGACATCGAGGTAGAGGCGGGCGCCGTTGGCGAGGAACACGTTGGAGGAGCGGCCCCACGACACGACACGGCGGAACAGGTAGCGGGCCACTTCGTCGGGGCTCAGCCGACGCTGGCCGCGCAAGGTACAGGTGACCCCGTACTCATTCTCGAGTCCGTAAATGCGTCGCTCCACGGAGGTCAACCTATCTGTGCGCGTGGGCCCAGCAACGTCAAAGGGCGTTCGCTGCCGGCCCCCGGCCCGGCGCCGGGCCGGGGGCGCTCGGGTCAGGAGATGGCTTCGGTGACCTCGTCGTCCTCGAGGCGGCGGAAGCAGCGTCTCGTGGCCTCGCGTCCGAGAACGGCCACTTCGAGCTCGGCCGCCTCGAGCGTGCGGTCATCGCCTGCCAGTGCCGACACCGTGGCGCGGAGCGCGCCCGGCAGGTCGAGGCCTTCCTCCCACGCGCCCTGCAGGCGCTCGGAGATGGCTTCCGCTTCCCCACCGAGCACGCTGAAGCTGCTCTCGTCCACGAGGGTGCCGTCGTAGAGGATGTGGAACAGCTGGTCGTCGGCCGGATCGTCGCCGACCTCGCACACGAGGATCTCGACCTCCATCGGCTTCATCTCGTGGGTGAACACGTTGCCGAGGATCTGCGCGTACTGGTTGGCGAGGCTGCGGGCGTCGACGTCCTCGCGCGAGAACGAGAAGCCCTTCAGGTCGGCATGGCGAATGCCGGCAATGCGCAGCTGGTCGAACTCGTTGTACTTGCCGACCCCCGCGAAGGCGATTCGGTCATAGATCTCCGAGACCTTGTGCAGCATCCGCGACGGGTTCTCGGCGCACAGCACTATCCCGTCGGTGGAGATGCAGGCCGCCAGCGCCCGACCCCGGGCGATGCCCTTGCGGGCGTAATCGGCCCGGTCCTTCATCATCTGCTCGGGCGCCACATAGAAGGGCATCGTCATGAGGTCACCTCCCGGGTGGTGTCTGGTGCGTTCATGGGTTGCGCTCCGCGGTGATTGCCTCGAGCAGCACCCGGAACCGTCCAGCCAGGTCGTCGTCCTCGACCCGCTCGAAGCCCTGTGCGGTGATCGTGGCAACGACGGGGTAGATACCGCGCACCAGGTCGGGGCCACCAGTGGCGGAGTCTTCGTCGGCCGCCTCGAGCAGGGCCCGCAGCGCCAGGTCGATCGCGTCGGGCTCGGACAGTGAAGGGGTCCAACCGAGCTTGATGACGGTGGTCGCCTGCATCGAACCGGAGCCGGTCGCGGCGTGGTCGTGCTCCTCGTAGCGCCCCCCGGTCACGTCGTACTGGAAGATCCGCCCAGAGCTGCGGCCGGTGTCGAACCCGGCAAAGATCGGCACGACAGCGAGTCCCGACATGGCTGCGGGCAGATGGTTGCGCACCATCTGCGAGAGCTGGTTGGCCTTGCCCTCGAGGCTGACGGGTGCACCTTCGACCTTCTCGTAGTGCTCGAGCTGCAACTGGAAGAGCTCCACCATCTGCACCGCCGGTCCGGCGGCGCCGGCGATGGCCACACCGCTGTGGCGGTCCGCCGGGAACACCTTCTCGATCGTGCGGTGCGAGATGAAGTTCCCCGCCGTGGCACGCCGGTCGCCGGCCATCACCACGCCTGTGTTGCAGCGGATCGCGACGCACGTGGTGCCGTGGGGGATGTCGAGGCGTCCGTCGAGGCCGTCGACACTGAGGTCCGGGATCGCACCGGTCCGCCGCGCTAGGGCGGCGAAGTCCGGGCCTGGATCGTCCTGGGGCGTGTACAGCGGGAGGTTCACCGCAGGGAGGCTACCGGGCCGCGCTGGCGTTGCTGCGCGCCTGTGTGGTCATGGCGACTGTGCCGTCGCTTGACGGCTACTCGCCGCCTTTCTGGATGTAGGACTTCACGAAGTCCTCGGCGTTGGTTTCCAGGACCTCGTCGATCTCGTCGAGCAGGTCGTCCATCTCCGCCTTGAGCTTGTCGCCGGCTTCGCTCGCCGCGGGCTCCTCCTCGACGGACTCTTCCCGTCGCTGGGGTGCCGGCTTCTTCTTCCGCTCTCGTTCTGCCATGTGAGGTACCTCCGAGGCCGCACGCGGCCTTCGAGACGTCAACCTACCCCGATCGGCTGGGCATCAGGTGGCAAGGTCTCGGTACTGCTGGCGGAATTCCCAGCTCACTTCACGACCGTGAGGGTCGGATTGGGGTCGAACTTCACGTAGTACACAGAGGCGGAACGTCCGCCGTTGGTGGACTCCTGGCCAGCCTCGAAGGAGGCGAAAATGGCCCGCTGCGCACCTTCTTCGTCCTGGAAGAAGCTCAGGGCGCCGGGGCCGGTACGGCCGTTGGATGAGGCGACCCAGGGGCCTGCGGGGTCAGAGAAGCACGGGCCGATGGCGTCGAGGCACCTCGCGATGCCGATCGAGTAGCCGGGCTCGAACCACCGACCTGCCGAGTAGGTGAGGATGTAGCTGTTGCCCACCGGGTCCCACACCATCGCCGGTTGTTCGATGAAGTGGTACTCCCAGGGGTGCTGGCGCGCGAGCAGCGGTATCGGCTCGCCGATCGCATTGGCGTTGGCGTCGAGGGGGATGGACCGGATGGGTGTCTCGGTGTCGCCGAAGGCGGCGAGCAGGAAGTGCCGCCCGCCGACGTCTGTGTAGAGCTCTGGGTCGAGGGCTCCGCCCACGCCGCCGAGACCACAGTGAAACGGTGCCGGCTCAGCCACGAACGGACCCGCCGGGCTGTCGGCCCATGCCCGTCCGATGCACTGCGCGTTGTGGGGCTGGGGTGGGTTGACGCGGTCTGCCGAGAAGAACATCACCCAGCGCCCTGCGTACTGACCGACGGTGGGCGCCCAGAGCTGGGTGGCGGACACGGCCCACGGCGGCTTCATGGGCATTCCCTCGTGGGTCATCGCATTCTTCTCGCCCAGCGTGTACGGACGGCTCACATCCTTGGTCACGAACACCGGCGCTCGCAGGTGGTTGTTGGATCCGTAGATGTAGTACGTGTCGCCGACCCGCACCACGGATGGGTCGGAGGTCTCGGGGAACCTCACCGCCTCGACGAGGGCCAGCCTGGTCGTCGGCCCGAGGCAACCCCCGAGCACCAAGGCGAGGGCTGCGACGCCCAACGCGAGCATCGACGTGCGCAACGCCCTTCGACCCCTGCGGTGTTCACTTGCTCTGGCCACTGCCCCATCCTCCGTGCGCGGCACGCTGTCATGCCGGCCACCCCTGTCGATCGGCTTCTCCGCAGCCCATCTTGACCCGCGGTTTGCCCCTGGGGGTCTCACTGGGTGTGTCCCTATCTCCAGAGCAATGCGGTATCTCCAGAGCAATGCGGTGTCACGCCCGGCGATGAAGGACTGCCCGCTGCGCCGCACGTCAGCCCGGCTGCACTGCACGTGAACGAGCGCATCCAGCAGTGATGATCGGTAGGGCCATCCCATGACAGCAAGACCCGAACCTGAGCGAGGGTTGTGGTCGTGGCTGGCCCGCTGGTTGCGCCGCTGCTCGACGCGCCTTACCTACAGGGGTCGGGGTGTGCCGCACCATCAGCTGTCACGGTCCGCTCGCAGGGAACGCGCTGACTGGGAATGAACTGCACCACTACCGTTGGTGCGCCCATAGGGTCCACCACGACTGTGAAACGTCGCACCCCCATGACTGGCACGCGCACAACAGCCGGATAGCGCCGCCCACGCTTGGGCTGCTAGCACAACAGCTCCCACACCCGCTTCCACTGGTCGTCATCAAGGTCAGTCCGTAGGCCATGACCGCATCGTGGCCGTGCGCGCCTGCCGCGCAACCAACGCACACCGGAATAGGGACACACCCGGTCAGCGCCCGAGTCGCTCCAGCAGGTCAGAGGCGCTGTCGACGTTGTCGATCAGGTCGGCCACGTGCTCGGCACTGCCCCGCCCGGGCTCCATCATCGGAACCCTCTGCAACGACGAGCCGCCGACGTCGAACACGATCGAGTCCCAGTTGGCGGCCACGATCTCGCTGCCGAACAACTCGAGGCATCGGCCGCGGAAGTAGGCGCGGGTGTCCTGCGGTGGCTGTGTGACAGCCTCTCGCACCGCTTCGGGATCGGCGAGCGCCTCGAGGCCGAGCCTCGTCGCGAGCGAGGACGCCGCGCGGAGGTCGTGGTATTGCAGGTCCATCGCGCGTATCCGCGCGTCGTTCCACTGAACTCCATGACGCTCGCGGTATGCGTCGAACAGCCGGTACTTGGCCACCCAGTCAAGCTGGCCCTGCAGCGACATCGGGTCGCCCTCGAGTCCGTCGAGCACGGCTTCCCACCGCTCGAGGATCATGTTGCCAACCTCTTCGCCGCCCACGGAGTCGAGGCCGCGCATCTCAGCCCAGTCGCGGGCGCGCCGCAGCAACTCCCACTGCACCTCGAGGGCGGTCATCGTGCCCCCGGCGGACATCTGGATGGGCTGGCCGAGCGTGAGGTCTCGCGAGACCGTGTGCATCGCCGGCACTGGCAGGGCAAACGAGAGGGGCTCGCCCGCATCTCCGTCCTCGACCATCGAGAGCACCACAGCGGTCGTGCCGAGCTTGAGGAAGGTCGCGACCTCGGCCATGTTGGCGTCGCCGGCGATCACGTGCAGACGCCGGTACTTCTGTGAGTCGGCGTGCGGCTCGTCGCGGGTGTTGACGATCGGGCGCTTGAGCGTCGTCTCGAGGCCGACCTCCTCTTCGAAGAAGTCGGCGCGCTGGGTGATCTGAAATGGCACCTCATCGGTACGGCTGCCTGGGGCCTCAGAGCCGACCTTGCCGGAACCGGTGAAGATCTGTCGGGTCACGAAGTGGGTGGTCGCGTGGGCAACGATGAGGCCGAAGGGCACCGAGCGGCTCATCAGGTAGTTCTCGTGGCAGCCGTAGCTGTTGCCCTTGCCGTCGGAGTTGTTCTTGTAGACGACGATCTCCTGGCCGTCGCCCATCAGGTCGTCGGCGGCAGCCATCGAGAGCCGCAGGATCTCCTCGCCCGCGCGGTCGTGCACGAGTGCGGTGATCGCGTCGGCGCACTCCGGTGCCGAGTACTCGGGGTGGGCGTGGTCCACGTAGTAGCGCGCCCCGTTGGTGAGCACCGCGTTGACCAGGTGGGTTTCCACCTCTGGTGCGAGCGAAAGCCGCAGCGCCTCTTCGCGAGCGTCGTTGCCGGGCATCTCGTCCTCGAAGTCCCAACCGACGCTGGGCCCTGGCGCGCCGACCGAGGTGTCGAGCGAACCCAGATAGGCGTTGATGAGCATGGACGAGGCCGAGATCGGGTTGGCCTCGTCGGTGCCGCGCACCACGATCCCGTACTCGGTCTCGATACCGAGGATCTTCTCTATCGCCATGTGTTTCCGATCGACATCTGGCCGCCACCATACGCACTCGCGCCAGTCTGCCGGTGACGCCTGAGCAGGGCCCGCGCAACGGATGGCGGCGACAGCTCCGTGGCGTGGCCACTCAGCAGGTGGCGCCCGGGCGGCGACGCGGACAGACTGCGGGCTGAGCCAGCCACATAGGAGCAAGCATGAGCCTGAGGGTGATCCAGTGGTCCACCGGCAACGTCGGGCACCACGCACTGCGCCAGATCGCAAGGCATCCCGACCTCGAACTGGTCGGGCTGTGGGTGCACAGCGACGACAAGGTGGGCCGCGATGCCGGCGAGCTGGCCGGGCTCGCCGAGCTGGGGGTTGCCGCCACCAACGACTCTGAGTACCTGCTCGGTCTCGGGGCCGACTGCATCTGCTACACAGCCACCGCAGACATGCGACCCGACGCCGCGATCGCCGACATGGCAGCGATGCTGACGGCCGGGGCGAATGTCGTGTCGAGTTCGGTCGTGCCGCTGATCTATCCGCCGCACGTTGCCGCTGACATGCGCAAGCCGATCGAGGATGCGTGTGAAGTCGGCGGCACGTCCGCGTTCACCTCGGGTATCGACCCCGGGTGGGCCAACGACCTCCTCCCCGCAGTGCTCACGGGTACGTGCGAGTACGTGGACCGGGTGCGTGTGATGGAGATCGTCAACTACGCGACCTACGCGCAACCGCAGGTTCTTTTCGACACGATGGGTTTCGGTCAGCCGCTGGATGCCACCCCGATGCTGCTTGTGCCCGGTGTGCTCGCATTCGCCTGGGGCGGAGTCGTGCGCTCCATCGCCGCCGGCCTCGGGGTGGACATCGAGGAGCTGGAGGAAGTGCATGAGCGCGTGCCGGCTGCGGAGCGAATCGACCTCGGTTTCGGTGTGGTCGAGGCCGGCACCACCGCCGGCATTCGTTTCGAGGTGCGCGGAATCGTTGGCGGCGAGCCGCGGATCGTGCTCGAGCACGTGACCCGCCTGGATGACTCACTGGCGCCCGACTGGCCACAGCCGAGCGGCCATTCCGGGTACCGGGTGATCGTGGAGGGCAATCCCAACTACACCCTCGACCTGCAGATGATGGGCGACGACGGTGACCACAACACCGCTGGCCTCGCCGGCACGGCGGGGCGCATCGTCAACGCCATTCCTGCCGTCGTGGCGGCCGATCCCGGGTTGTTGTCGGTGCACGACCTGCCACTGGTGTCAGGCCGCGGTCTCATGCGCCCCTGAACAGCGGACCGGGGCTACAGGTACTGGCCGGTTGCGACTCGCTCGATGGAGCGGCCGCCGGTGGGATTGTCGTCGTGTTCGTGCACGAGTGTGCGCACGTAGGTGATCCGCTCGCCCTTCTTGCCCGAGATCTTCGCCCAATCGTCGGGGTTGGTGGTGTTGGGCAGGTCTTCGTGCTCCTTGTACTCCTGGTGGATCGAGTCGATGAGGTCGGCAACGCAGATGCCGGCAGCTCCATCGGCCAGTTCGCGCTTGATCGCCAGCTTCTTGGCCCTGCGCACGATGTTCTCGATCATCGCTCCGGAGGAGAAGTCCTTGAAGTACATGACCTCCTTGTCGCCGTTGGCATAGGTGACCTCGAGGAACTGGTTGGCTTCGTCGGTGCGGTACATCTCGGCGACGGTGCGCTCGATCATTGCTGCGGTCGCCTTCGCCCGGTCGCCGCCACCGAGGCTGGCGACCTCGGCTGCGTCGAGCGGCAGCGTGGTGGTGAGGTACTGGGAGAAGATCTGCTGGGCCGACTCCTCGTCGGGCCGGTTGATCTTGATCTTCACGTCCAGGCGACCAGGACGCAGGATGGCCGGGTCGATCAGGTCCTCGCGGTTGGAGGCGCCGATGACGATGACGTTTCGCAGCGTCTCCACGCCGTCGATCTCGGCGAGCAGCTGAGGGACGATCGTGGCTTCCATGTCCGAGGAGATGCCTGATCCGCGGGTGCGGAACAGCGATTCCATCTCGTCGAAGAACACGATGACCGGCGTGCCGTCGGCTGCCTTTTCCCGGGCGCGCTGGAACACGAGGCGGATGTGGCGTTCGGTCTCCCCGACGTACTTGTTGAGCAGCTCGGGGCCCTTGATGTTGAGGAAGAAGCTGCGCGCCTCGCGGCCGGTCACCTCCGTCACCTTGCGTGCCAGGCTGTTGGCGACTGCCTTGGCGATGAGGGTCTTGCCGCAGCCCGGAGGGCCGTACAGCAGGATGCCCTTCGGCGCCGGCAGGTCGTAGGTGGCGAACAGATCCTGGTGAACGAAGGGCAGTTCCACGGCGTCGGTGATCATCTCGATCTGGTCATCGAGTCCACCGATGTCGGAGTAGGCGATGTCGGGCACTTCCTCGAGCACGAGCTCCTCGACCTCCGGGCGCGGGAGGCGCTCGAGCAGGATCCCGGACCGCGAGTCCATCAACACGTTGTCGCCGGACTTGAGCACGGAGGTGTCGAGCGTCTCGCCGAGTTCGGCCACGCGCTCCTCATCGGCACGTCCCACGACGAGCGCCCGCTTCTTGTCCTCGAGCAGTTCCTTGAGGGTCACGATCTCGCCTGACGCTTCGTGGCTGCGGGCCATGATCACGTTGTAGGACTCGTTGAGGACCACCTCGGCGCCACGCACCAGCTCATCGGTTTCGATGTCGGGCGAAACCTCCACGCGCATCTTGCGGCCGGCTGCCTGCACGTCGACCGTGCCGTCATCGTTCTCGCCGAGGAAGGTGGCATAGGCCGAGGGTGGTTGGGTGAGCTTCTCCACTTCCTCGCGAAGCGCCGCGATGTGGTCGCGCGCCTCTCGCAACGTGTAGGAGAGCTTCTCGTTCTGGCTCACCGCCTGTGCCAGCTGGCCCTTGGTCTCCAGCAGACGTTCCTCGAGGGTGCGCACCCTCTTGGGTGCGTCCTGCAGGCGCCGCACGAGCGAAGCGATCTCGTCCTCGAGCTCGCTTACCTGGCCGCGCAGGGCCTCGGCCTCGTCGGAAGCCGTCTGATCGACTCCTTGCTCGACGTGAGCCGACCCTGGGTCGTGTTCGTCCTCGGCTGCCACGGGCACCTCCGTGTGTCCTCACCGTCCGTTCTAGCGCCATCGGCGCTGCAGCGGGCGGAACCCCGGGCTGATTCAGCGGGGCTTCACAGGGTTTGTTTACCCGTTGAATACCGTGCAAATGCCGCGGGCGCTACCCTTGTGTGCGTCAGGCGGTCGCAGTGGCTACCGTCATGGCGGCTGTGGCGGTCAGGGTGACGGCCACAGATCCGAAGCGGAAACCCTCCACGGCCCGAGCGGGCCAGACGAAAGGCCAACAAGATGGCGATGAAGGTGTGGATCGACCAGGACCTGTGCACCGGTGACGGTCTCTGTGAGGAGATCTCCCCCGCCGTGTTCGCACTCCTGGACGACGGTCTCGCATACGTGAAGGAAGGCGACAAGATCTTCAGCGATCCTGGTGGCCCCGAGGGCCTCGCGGTCATCCCCGACGGCGAACTCGACGGAGTCATCGAGTCGGCCGAGGAGTGCCCCGGAGAGTGCATCTTCATCGAAGCCGAGTGACGCCCCGCCCCTGCGGGCTTGAAGTGACGGGAGCTTCGGCTCCCGTCTTTCGCGTCTGGGTTCAGCCGATGCAGTCACCGGTGCTCACGGCTTCGCCCGCGCTCGCCAGGATGGCTGCCACTGCGTTCCCCTGAAGGGCGTAGGCAACGCCCTCACGGTCCGGCGCCACCGCCACGGCGGCGCCCAGGACCCGGCCCTCTGCGTCGATCAGGGCGCTGCCGGAGTCTCCGGGCTCGAGGTCGCTCGCCAGAACCAGCAGGGGGCGGCGCACCAGGGCGGAGTCGTAGATGTCGTAGCCGGTCGCTGTGAGCAGTTCCCCCACCAGGAAGGGCGACGGCTCGAACGCGCCCCCGCCGGGGAATCCGAGCACCAGCCCGGAAGCGGACTCGCTCGGCGTGGCGAACTGCAGCGCGGGGCGAGTGAGGTCCGACGCGATGAGAGCGAGGTCCAACTGGGGATCGAACGCCACCACCGTGCCGGTGTCGGTGGCGCCATCGGCCGTGGTGAGCCGGCTCGATGTGGTGCCGGCCACGACGTGGGCGTTGGTGAGCCAGAGCCCGTCGGCCACCGAGAAGGAGCTGCCTGACTGCACCAGGCCACAGGCCTCGCCCTGGACCCGGGCCGTGCTGGCCGCCACAGCACGTACCACCTCCTGGTCGACCGGGCTACCTTCCGGCGGAGGGGGCAGCTCCGGCGCGGGTCGGAGGCTGGCGAACAGCTGGGGAAAGCTGCCGTTGGCCAGGCCGCGTTCGAGGTCGCGGAGCTGCGGTGGCGGATCCGGCAGGTGGTCGGTCACGGCGCGGGCGAAGGCCGACGTGCGGGTCGTGGATGCCACCCATCCCTGGGTGTTGGCCATCAACGGCACGAGCAGCCAGAGGATGACTCCCACGCCGACGATTCCGAGCATCGACCCGCCGAGCGAGTCGATGCGCCGCAGGTTCTCATCCGCAGGGTGGGGCCGCAGGCGGGAACCGATTGCCACGCCGATGGCCTGCCCCATGGTGAGCAGCAGGATGAAGCTACCGGCGGTCAGGAGCAGCACCCCGGCATCCGATGGTGGGTTCAGCCACCGGCTGAGCACGGGCACGATGGCGATCGCGAACGTCACTCCGAGCAATGCGCCCACCCAGCCGAGCCCCCGGGTGATCAGCCCGAGACGCCAGCCTCCGACCACCGCCAGGGCGACAGCGATCACAACTGCGGCGTCGAACAGGTTCATGGTCTGCTCAGCCGGCTCCGAGCCTGGCGTGGGTCAGAAAGCCCGTGTGTGCGACCATCCGGTGGTCGGGTCGCACCGCCTTGCCTTCTATGTGCCATCCGCGGTTCATCACCTCGAGGGACTCAGAGGCGAAGAACCCGTGGGCGTCGAGAGCATCGCGCAGCTGGGTCACCTGCACGATGCTCGGCGTGTAGGCGCAGAAGATGCCGCCCGAGCGCATCGCCTCGGCAGCGTGCGGGACCACTCGCCAGGGCTCGGGCAGGTCGAGCACGACCCTGTCGAAAGGACGAGCGTCATCGGCTGGATCGATTCCTTCGTAGCAGTCACGTAGCTGCACGTCGTAGCGTGCGAGCGCCTCCGCGCCCAGGAAACGCTCCACGTTGGCCGTCGCCCTGTTCGCGAAGTCCTCACGGATCTCGTAGCCGGTGATCTCCACACCGCAGCGCAGCATCGCCATCGACAGCGCACCGGAGCCGACACCGCTCTCGAGTACGCGCATGCCCGGACCGATGTCGGCCAGCATGAGGATCGGACCGAGGTCCTTCGGGTAGATGACCTGGGCGCCGCGGGGCATCTTGAGGATGAACTCCGACAGTGAAGGCCTCAGGACGGTGAAGACCTGGCTTCGCGACGAGCGCACCACGCTGCCCTCGGGCAGACCGATCAGTTCGTCGTGGCCGATGATCCCGGAGTGGAAGTGGAACTCCTTGCCCGCTGTCAGCTCACCCTGGTACCGGCGGCCCTTGTTGTCGATGAGCTGTACGAGGTCGCCCTCTGCCAGTTCCTGGTTCATGGGGTTTCCTCGGGGGTCTGTTGCAGGCGCTCCACCAGTCGGCAGAAAGCGCAGGTGGATGAGGGTGAGGCTGCACCACAGGTGGAACAGCGCGCCAACGCGGCGCGCTCGGTGTGCGCCGCGGGTTCGAACAGGGGCAGCCCGCGCGCGAGGAACGACAGGTAGAAGTTGGCCTTGATCCCCGGGGACTCGACCTCCAGGTCGTTGAGGGTTGCCTTGTACGAGAGGTGGCGGTTGCCCTCCGCCATTGGGCATTCCTGCACCACGTAGTCGATGCCGGCCACGAGGCAGTACGCAGCGGTCTCGCGCTCGGACAGGCGCACCAGGGGCTTCACCTTGCGTGGACGCCCCCCGTGGGCCTCCAGCACCGGGCTCTGGCGCCCCAGGTAGTCGACGTTCCAGCGCATCATGTTGCCGAACAGCACCGCGGCCTCGTCATCGAGGTTGTGGCCGGTGACCAGGGCGTCGTAGCCGCCGGCGACGGCCTCTGAGTCGAACACGTGGCGCTTGGACAGCCCACACGCCGAGCAGGGCTTGCGGGACGTCTGCTCGGCGGCCGTGGCAATGTCGTACCCGTAGCTGTCGCGGAGGTCGACTTCGCGCAGCACGAGGCCCCGCTGCTGCGCAAACTCCCTGGCATGGCGCCCCGATGTGTCGCTGTAGTCGCCGATTCCGAGACCGACGTAGAGACCGTCGACGTCGTATCCGAGTTCCCTCAGCATCGCCCACAGGGCGAGGGAGTCCTTGCCGCCGGACACCGCCAGCAACAGTCGGTCCCCCGGTTCGAACATGTCGTGATGGGCGATCGCCTTTTCCACCTGGCGATGGCAGAACTCCACGAGGTGTTCCCCGCAGAAGTTGGCGTTGTGGCGCGGCAGGTCGATGACGGCGGGGCCGCGGCAGACCCGGCACTTCACTGCGCGCCCCCGGAGATCACTGGACGTACCTCAACCTCGTCCTCGGCCGACAGTCGGTAGTCGCCAGGCACCAGCTCTCCGTTGCACACCACCAGCACCGACTCCCGGTTGAGCCCGAGCTCCGCGAGCAGTTCGCTCACGCGTCGGGGACCCTGCAATTCGATCTCGCGGGTTGGGTTCCGGAGGCGCACCAGCACCGGACCATTGTGGCCGCCTTCCTGAATCCACACAGCACGGCTTGGCGAGGCGATCCTCAGTCGTAGACGGTCACTCTTGGTTTGCCGCGCGATTGCACCGCCGCAAAGCTCGCCGTGCGACGCAGGTCGAGTTCCTCGTCGACCCGTGCCTTGGCGATGCGAACCTTCGTGAGCTTCTTCGACGGTGCCATGACGCCGTCGAAGCGTTTGGCGGCGACCTTCTCGGCCGCGGCGGCCTTCAGGTGTCGGCGCGTGCCGGTGCGGGTGCGGTCGAGCCTCCGCTGGCTGCGCCGAAGGCGGCGCGCGGCGTTGCGCTGGCGTCTGGTGGTGACACTCAGCTTCTCCTCGGACTGTGCGAGGCCCGCAGACGTCCGGGCGAGCCTGCGCTCGGCGCGCGTGGCGGGCGGCCTGGCGATCACGGTGTAGGTCTCACCGGGCCGCAGCTTCGCGCGCGTGAGGTCGATGTCGTCGCGTGAGACCGCCTTGCGGCCCTCGTCAGCCAGCCAGTCGATCCCCCGGTCGGCCAGGGTCGCGCCGAACCCGCCACCGAATACGTAGCGGACAGCCCAGTCGCGAACGGTGCGCAGCATCAGCCGCGGCGTACCTCGATCACAGCCGAGGCACGCTTGCCTCCCCTGCGGCCGAGGAGGAACGCGGTGATCAACAACAGCAGGCCGATCAGAACGCCGGCGGCCAGGATCTGGTTCTTGGCGCTCTCGACCTGCTGGGTTGCCTCGCCCTGGATCTCCTCGAGCTTGCCCTTCAGGTCACCTGGTGTGATCTGTGCCTCTGTGCTCATTTGCCGACTCCGTTCTCGTTCATGCGCAGCATCACCAGCCGCCCGTACATGCCAGCCACCGCGATGCCGACCACGGTCACGATCAGGTACGGCAGCCATCCCCACGGGCCGCCACCGACCTCGCCGGCCTGATTGAAGAAATTGATCCGCTGCAGCCCGCGCAGCAGCGCAAGCAGTCCGAAGATCCACCCGGCCCCGATCAGGAGTGCTCCGCCTATGCCGAAACCGAGGTGCCTGCCGAGCGTCTTGAGCGGATCGACGGTTTCCTGTCGCGTGTAGGCGACAACCATGTCCTTGAACTCGTTGAGCTGTGTACCCGGGCCCGACGGCTCGGGCGGTGGCGTCCACGGCCTGCGTGTTGTGGTCTCTGCGTCGCTCACGGGGCCTCCTGTAGGAGTCCCTTTGTAGCATGCCGGAGGCGGCACGATTCCGTCATCGGGTCCACCCTCAGTCGTTCCAGTCCAGCCGCCCGGCGATCAGCTCCCGTTGCTCCTCCAGGAAGGATTCGAGCAACGAGCAGCGATTCGAGGGATCGTCCTCGCCGAGAAGCCGTTGACGGTCGAGCGTGGCCAAGGGTGCGAGCAGGGCCAGTTGCCAGAGCCGCTCCTCGGGGTCAGCCGCCAGCTCGAGTTCGACAGGCCACGGCTGGGCGCCCGCACGGGCCGCCAGGCCGCCGACCTCCCGCGCCGCCGTGGTCACGGCCTCGGCCCGATTCCGGGGATCCTCGTCGCCGCTCCAGGCGATGGCCGGCGCCGGCTCGACTACCGCTCGGGGGTACGGATCCTCGGCCAGCCAGTCGACCACGCGTACCCTCCGCACCCCGATCACGGCGATCAGGCTGCGACCGTCATCGGTGTCGGCCTGGCTGACGATCCGCGCCACACACCCGACGGTGGAACGGACGTCGCCGCCGCCCACCTCGCTGCCCCGCTCGATCATGGCCACCACGAATTCGGCGGGGCTTTCCTCGCGCAGGTCGAACAGCATCACCCTGTAGCGGGGCTCGAACACCTGCAACGGCATCAGCTGGCCGGGCAGCAGCACGGTACCGAGCGGAAACGCCGCCATCTCGACCCGCTCGACCATCAGGCGCCCTCGGGTGGCAAGGGGCCGGCCTGTTCGAGGGGTGGGGCCACCGGCTGGTCCAGCAGGGCTGTGAGGACGCGTGACTGCAGCGCGATGTCGTCGGCGTTGACGCGCCGGTCAGAGGTGTTGGTCACGATCTCGAAGTCCAGCGTGGCGCCGGGCCTCGTGACCAGCCAGCCCGACAGGGCCGTGACCTCATTGAGGGTGCCGGTCTTGGCGCGAAGGCGCTCGGCCCACTCGTCGCCGGGGAAGCGGTCAGCGAGTGTGCCCGGTTGGCCCGGGACGGCCAGCCCGGCGGCGAACCCACCGTCGGGGCCTTGGGAACGCAGCACCGATGCCAGGAGCTCGCAGGTGACCAGGTTGGTGGATGACAGCCCCGAGCCATCGGTGACGTTGGCACCTGAAACCGCCAGGCCCTCTGCAGCCGCCCAGTCGGCGACCGCGGCGGCACCGGCAGCCGTGGACCCCTCGGCGGACACCTCCAGCCCGATCTCCTTCAGCAGCAACTCCGCAGTCGTGTTGTCCGAGTAGCGCAGGATCTGGCCCGCCAGGGCCGACACCGGCAGGGATGGCACCGAGAGCAAGGTCTGTGCGTCAGCCGGTGCCACGCCCGATGCGGGAAACGCCCCGAAGGTGACGCCCCGTTCGCTCAACAGGGTGGCCAGCGCAGCCGCGGCGTTGGCGGCGGGGTCGGGCGCAGGGCCACCCGGACCCTCGCCGGTGATCGGGTCCACCTGCCACCCGTCGTTGACGAGCAGCGCCGACAAGGGAGCCACGGTGCCGCCCGCCAGCCATCGCTCAGGCCAGCCCGGCAGCGAGCGCTGTGTGTCGTAGCGCGAGTCGTCGCCTATCAGGGCTCCGGTGACGGCTGTGATCCCGGCTGCCACGACCTGATCGGCCATGGCCTCGAGGTTGGTCTCGGGTTGGGGGCCGCCGCGCTTGCGCCCTTGTCCGGCATCGGAGGTGATGAGTGGGTCTCCCCCGCCCACCATCCACAGGTTGCCTTCGAGCACGCCGTTGACCGGCGGTGCCGCCGCGCGGAATTCCGTGCTCAGCACGGTGTCATCGCCGAGGATCTCCGCAGCGGCGACTGCGGTGAGCAGCTTCTGGTTCGACGCGGGCACGAGCGGCAGCTCGCCGTTGACCACGTACAGGGTCTCGGTGCCGTTGCCGACCTCCACGCACGTACCGGGCGGGGCGGTCGCCACCACCGGCTCGACCGCTGCCACCAGTGACCGATTGGCCATCAGTTCGGTGGTCCACTGCGGCACCCTGCGCGCTGACAGCACCGGGGTCCCCGGCGTCGCCGACGCCTGACTGGGTTCGGGTGGGTCGACGGCCGCCGTGGTGTCGATGATGTACGCAGCGGTCCCCGCTCCCACCGCAGCCAGCAGCGCCACCACCGCAGCGAGGGCCGCTCCCCTTCCGCGGCCTCCTGCAGCACGGGCAGGCCGCTTCACCTCAGTCGGTTTGCCCGCAGGGGTTGCGTCGGAGCTCAAGGGGCGCGCCGCTGCAGGAAACGCGAGCGCTTCACGAGGTGTCCGAGTGCCGTCACCGCCCGGTCGGCCGATGGGTAGCAAAGGCGCCCGGCCGAGCGCACTGCGGCGGGGCCCGCATTGTCGGGGAAGGCCACCGCGAGTTCGGTTGCTGTGAGGATCGGCTTGCCGGTGGCGTCGGAGATCTCCGCGGCCGCCGAGGCGAACCGGGCATCCTGGCGTTCGTGGTACGCCACGATCCGCTGGATGCCCCAGGTGTCGTCGCCCTCCGGGCCGTGGTAGCCACCCTCGCGCAGCATGCGCGCCTGGTTGGACTGGATGCCCAGGCCCAGGTGGATGATTGCGTCCACCCCGTCGTGCGCTGCGATCAAGCCCAGCACCTCGGGGATCGTGTCACGGGTCTCGCCCCCTGCGAGGTCGACCGGGTTGCTGCGGCTCCAGCGTGGAGGCAGCAGCTTGTCGATCTCGGCGCGCAGGTCATCGGGCAGGTCCACCAGCGCGAGGTCGCGGTGGCGCGTGATCGCGTCCGCGGTGACCACTCCCCAGCCGCCGGCGGTGGTCATCACCACCACGCGGTTGCCCCGCGGTGACGGCTGCGTGGCGAACGTGGCGGCAGCCTCGAAGGCCTCCTCGACGGTGCCGGCCCGGGTGACTCCGCTCTGGCGGCACATGCCCTCGAATGTGCGGTCATCGGTGGCCAGTGACCCCGTGTGGCTGGCCGCGGCCCTGGCGCCGCCCGCCGTGGCGCCTCCCTTCATGATGACCGTGGGCATCTCGGCTGCAACCCGGCCAAGGGTCTGCGCCACCGAGCGACCGTCCTCGATGCCTTCCATGTAGGCAAGGGCGACGGTGGTGGCCGGATCGTGGCTGTAGAAGTCGAGAAGGTCGGCGACGGTGGTGGCCGATGCGTTGCCGGCGGAAACCGCCCGAGAGATCCCGACGCCGGTCGCACACGACCAGTTGAGGAAGCTCGACACGAAGTTGCCCGACTGACTGGCAACCCCGATCCCGCCAGCAGGTGGGTATGGGGCGACGATCTGGGCGCACAGCCGTGCGGGGGTGCTAACCACGCCCTGTCCGTTGGGTCCGACCAGCAGGATGCCGAGCTCTTCGCAGAGCGCCACCAGTTCCTGTTCGGCCTTGCGGCCCTCGTCGCCTGCCTCGCCGTACCCGGCCGTTGTGAGGAACGCCGCTTTCACTCCCTTGGCGGCTGCGGATCGCAGCAGGCCTGGATTGGCTGCGGCCGGGGTGCACACGAACATCAGGTCGACATCGCCGTCGGGCAGGTCGTCGATGGACGTGAGGCATTCGATGCCGAGGACGCTCGCGCCGTCGCGGTTGGTGGCGTAGACCTTCCCCGCGTAGCCGCTCGCCAGGATGTTGTGCAGGCTCACGAATCCGAACTTCCCGGGGTGGGTGGAGGCGCCCGCCACCACCACGCCGCGCGGTTCGAAAAGGGCTGCGAAGTGCTGCGGTGTGTGCACGGAGTCGTTCACGACGCCTCCTCGAGTTCCACGAGGGCGTCGACCGCCACCGGCCGCCCGTCACTGATGATCAGCGGGTTGAGATCCACCGACAGGATCGTGGCGCCGTTCGAGGCGGGCGCTGATATCGCCTCGGACAGGCCGGCCAGCACCGCGACGAGGGCTTCACGGTCAACAGCCGGCTGGCCCCGGAACTCCCCTAGGATCGCCTGGGACTGCAGGTCCTCGATCATCTCGTTTGCGTCGACGTCGGTGATCGGCGCCAGGCGCACTGACACGTCGGCCACCGCTTCGGCCAGGACGCCTCCGACGCCCAGGAGCACGGTGGGCCCGAACTGCTCGTCGGTGGAGGCGCCGGCGATCAGTTCGCGGTCACCGCCAACCATCGGGGCGATGAGGACGCCGGTGGCGTTGTCCTCGTCCCGGGCGGCGGCGAGCAGGTCTGCGGCAGCTGCGGCCACGTCGTCGGCGTTGGACAGCCCGAGGCGCACGAGACCGCGCTCGGTCTTGTGGGCGATGTTGTCGCCGCACAGCTTCGCCGCCACCGGCATCCCGAGCCGGTTGGCTGCGTCGACCGCCGCATCGGGATCGGTGACCACCTCCTCGGGCGCGAACGGGATTCCGAGTGGGGCCAGCAGCGACTTCGATTCCGCTTCGGACAGCGTTCTTGGCATCCATGCATGCTACGAGCCGGCGAATCCCCGGCGGAACACCACATCTGTGCAACCTGTACGGTTCGTGCGGAATCGCGAAAGGAAGTCCGATGTGGGGGGTCATCGAGGGGTTCTACGGAACTCCGTGGACCTGGGAAGTGCGCGCCGAGGTGTGCCGGCACCTCGCGGGCCACGGCATGGACACCTGGATCTACGCGCCAAAGGATGACCCGCTGCACCGCGACCGTTGGCGCGAGCCGTACGGCGATGACTTCCTGGCGGACCTGTCGGGGATGGTCGACTCGCAGCCGATGACCGTCGGCTTCGCCGTGTCGCCCGGTCTCTCGCTGGATCCCGACTCCGATTCGGACCGCCGGGCACTGCTGGCCAAGCTCGAATCGGTGCAGGCGGCCGGGGTGCGCACCATGGGCGTGTTCTTCGACGATATTGCGCCCGTCGACGGACTCGGACTGGCCCACGGCCGCGTGACCGCATGGGTGCGCGAGCACCTCGACGCCGACATAGCGCTGTTCATGGCACCCCTGCACTACACGGGTACCAGCTCCGTGCCATACCTGGCGCAGCTGCACCGCACGCTCCCCGCGGAGGTGCCGGTCGCCTGGACGGGCTGTCACGTCGTCAACGACACCATCAGCACCGCCGACGCGCTGGCGTGGAGCAGGGCGATGGGTGGCCGCAAGCCGATCCTGTGGGACAACACGCCCGTCAACGACGCCCTCATGTCGGACCGGCTGTTCATGGCGCCGCTCTCCGGGCGTGATCACGACCTCCCCGATGTGCTGGGTGGCTACCTGGCCAACCCCATGGTCCAGGCCCGTGCTTCGCTGCCGTCGCTCGTTGCGGCCGCCGCGTGGCTGCGGGGCGAGGACCCGGCCGCCGCGTTCGACGCGAGCCTCGGTGAGGCGGCGCTGTTGGCCGAATGCGTGCACCCCCGCCGCCTGGATGCCCTGGCGGACCGAGCGGTCGGCGCAGATGCCGGAGCCATTTCAGAGTTGACGAGCTTCTTCGCCGACGCCGTGTCCTGTGGCGACTCCGGACTCGGCGACGACGTCCGGCCGTGGGTCGACCAGGTCCGCGCCGAGGCCGGGGTCGCGCAGCTCGCGCTCACAGTGCTCGCGGACCCCGCCTCCAAGCGTGCCGGCCAGGCCGCCCTGGTGCTGCTGATGATGTGGCCACCGCTGCGCAGGGCCAAGGTCTCGGTATTCGGGGGACGAGGTGGTGTGCGTCCGGTCATGGGCCAGGACGAACGAAGCGAGTGGGTGCCCACCGGTGACTGCCTGACACCGCCGCGAAACGTGGTGGACCGCCTCGTCGAGGCCGCGTTCGCGGTCCTCCCCTGAGGCTGCGCGGTCCTCTCCGGGGAAGGTCCCGCCGGACGGTCAACCGTCGACAGGGCGATTCCGCGGCGATGGCGGTCAGACCCGGGCGAGGGCGCGGGCCGCGATCACTACGCCGTCGTGGTTTCGGACCAGGCGATCGGGCACGACCAGGTCGAGCCGGTGCGGGCACTGCTGGGCCACCAGGTGGCTCACGATGAACAGCTTGCCGGCGGTCGGCTCGGGCAGGCCCTTCACCTCGCCGTACTCGGTGTGCACCAGCGGCACTTCGCCTCCTGCCAGGCGCATGTCCCTGATCACGTCGCGGACTTCGGCGCAGCGTGCGACGCCGGTCGATGGGATCACGTGCTCGGTCTCCTCGAGGATGAGGCAGATCTCGTGCGGACACAGGTTGACCAGCTCGTCCGCGGCATCGAATGGATCGGGTGCCGTGCGGACATCGCGCGTGCTGCGGACCGTTGGCGTGTCCATCCGTCTCCTGTCGGCACCGTCGCATCGGAATCAAGTGCCGTGTGCATGCCCGGGGGCCGGCCGGGCCGTCGTGCGGTCGCGTGGCGCCCTGGGGTAGACAACGAGGATGCAGATCGTCGCAGCCTTGTTCGCCGAGGACCTCGAGGTTCGCCAGGTGGATGGGCCCTCGACGCGCCTCGATATCGGCGGGATCAAGTTCTCCGAGGTCGCGGAGTTCCCCGCCACCGTCGAGCCGCACCTCTTCGTGATCGTTCGCTGCGCCGCGGGTGAGTCATCCGATGCGGTGCTGGAGGTGAAGTTCATGCGGGGCGACGAGCAGGTTGCACGCAATGTGCAGCCGCTGCAGGTCGAACCAACCAGGTTCGCCTACCGGCTCGTACGGGCCGAGCTCGACTTCGACGGCCCGGGCACGGTCGAAGCCCATTGCTCGATCGACCGGGGTGAACCCGTGATCGTGCCCTTCTCGCTCATCGAGGCCGCCTGAGGTGGCTCCACCTCCGCAGCCGGGTCCTCGGGCGGCGGTGGCCGGCTCCGTGCATCCCGTGCCCGCCCATGCGGTGGCAGAGTGCGCCGGTGCCCTGATCGAGCGCGGGATGTCCTGCGCCGACGCGCTGCTGGTGATCTGTAGTCCTCCGTTCGCGGGTGCAATGTGCGAGATCACCACGACGCTGGCCGAGGTGCTGGGCTGTGGCCAACACCTCGGGGTGGTCGGCGAGTCGGTCGTGCTGGGCGGACGCCTGGCCGAGGGCACGCCTGCGCTCGGCGTGCTGGCGGTGAGGGACGCCGACGCCCGCGTGGCCAGCCTCGGCGAGAGCTCCTCCTACGTCGGTGCTGACGCGACCGCCACAGCAGTGGTTCTCTGGGATCCCTTCTCCGCGTCCGAGGACGTGGTGGCGGGTTGTGGTCTGCAGGGTTCCGTGGTCGGCGGAGCGCTGGCGGCCTCCAGCACCGCCGGTGGGAACCGGCTCGTCGTCAACGGCGTCGAGAACCGCGACGGGGCTGCTGTGCTGGCCATCGGCCACCGTGGGGACGCGGTGGTGGTTTCCGACGGTTGCACGCCCATGGCTGCCCCGATCGCTGTGACGGCCGTGAGTGGCACCAGCATCACCGCGCTCGGAGACATGCCCGCCGCCGAGTGGCTGGAAGCGGCTGCAGGATCCGCCGATACCGGACTCGTGGACGGCGCGGTCGAGCTGGGCCTGCGTCGCTGTGACCCGCGGGGCGGTGCAACAGCGCCGATGGTTCCCGTGCGGCGTACAACCTCGGGTCTGCAGCCGGCCGTCGACTTCGAGGTGGGCGCGGTCGTGCAGCCCGTGGTGCGCTCCGCAGCAGCGGCGCAACGTGAGCTCCCGGAGTTGCTCGGCGACGCCGGCACACACGAGGCGATTCTCACCCTGTGGGATCCGGCGCGGCCGCGTGGCGTGGATCCACACGCGGAGGCAGCGCTTCTGGCCGAGGCCAGCCTGGGCGACGACATCGGACTCGCGTGCGGCGCCGTCGTTCACCTGGAAGGCCATGCCGGCCGGGGTGACCCGCAGGCGTCGCTCGCCGGCCGGGGGGCCGCAGCGATGCTCTGCATCTCGGCCTGAGCCGCGCGCGACCCATGCGCGACGGTTGGCGTGGCGGCCACCTCGGCGGTCGTTAGCATGCCCAAGGTCGGACCTGCCGGGCCGACCACCGCACAGAGAGTGGAGAACTGATGGCTTCAGCGCAGGGCGAGACCGACATCGAGGCGCTCGGGATCAACGTCATCCGCGGGCTCGCGATGGATGGCCCGCGGGCTGCCAACTCGGGCCACCAGGGAACCGCCATGGCGCTCGCCCCGCTGGCACATGTGCTGTTCACGAGGATTCTGCGTTACGACGCATCGGCGCCCCACTGGGCCGACCGCGACCGTTTCATCCTCAGCCCCGGCCACGCGTCGATCCTGCTCTACTCGATGCTCCACCTGACCGGCTACGGACTCACGCTCGAAGACCTCCGCCAGTTCCGCCAGTGGGGATCCGCCACACCTGGCCACCCGGAGGCCGGGCACACCGCCGGAGTCGAGGTGACCACCGGACCGCTGGGGCAGGGCTTCGCGAACGGCGTCGGCATGGCGATGGCCGAGCAGTCACTGCGCGAGCGCTTCGGCACAGAGGTGTCCGACCACCACATCCACGCAATCGTCTCCGATGGCGACCTCGAGGAAGGTGTGTCCCACGAAGCGGCGTCGCTCGCGGGCCACCTGCGTCTCGGCCGGATGGTGTACGTCTATGACGACAACCATGTGTCGATCGACGGGCCCACCGAGATAGCCCTCACCGACGACCCGGTGAAGCGTTTCGAGGCCTATGGCTGGCACGTGCAGGACCTCGGTGAGGCTTCCGAGGACCTCGACGCCCTCGAGGGCGCGATCCGAGCGGGAATGGATGAGCAGGAGCGCCCGAGCCTCGTGATCATGCGCAGCCACATCGGTTATCCGTCGCCCACCCACACCGATGACCCCGCAGCTCACGGCCTCGCGTTCAGCGAGGAGGACATCGCCGAAACAAAGGCTGTCATGGGCATTCCCGACGAGCCCTTCTGGGTGCCCGACGAGGTGCTCGACTACTACCGCGAGGCCGGCCGCCGGGGCTCGGTTGCGCGCACCGACTGGGAGCAGCGCAGCGCGGTCGCCCTCGAGGGCCGGGAGGCCGAATGGGACGCCACAATGGCCGCCCGCCCGGTCGGCGCGGACTGGGATTCGGACCTGCCCACCTTCGGCCCCGAGGATTCCCCGGCGACACGGGCCGCCAACCAGAAGGTGCTGGCAGTGGTCGACCGCCACGTGCCCGGCGTTCTCGGTGGCTCCGCTGACCTCACGGGCAACACGGGCACGAAGCTTCCCGATGCCGATGCACTGGAGCCGGAGACCCGCAGTGGCCGCCAGGTGCACTACGGCATCCGTGAGCACGCGATGGGTTCCGCCATCGTGGGCGCGGCCAAGCACGGCGGTGTGCTGCCCATCTCGGGCACCTTCCTCGTGTTCTCGGACTACATGCGTGGCGCGGTGCGCGTCGCTGCGCTGTCCAAGGCCAAGTGCATCTTCGTCTGGAGCCACGACTCGGTTGGGGTCGGCGAGGACGGGCCCACCCACCAACCGATCGAGCAGGTGATGTCCCTGCGGCTGATTCCGGACCTCACCGTGATACGTCCGGCCGACGGCAACGAGGTGGCCGGCGCATGGAAGGCCGCCGTCGAGGGCAACGGCCCGGTGGCGATGATCACCAGCCGCCAGGCGACGCCCACCCTCACCGGCTCGGCCGAGTTCGCCCGCGAGGGGGTGGCAAATGGTGCCTACGTGCTGCAGGGTGACCCCGGACCGGAGGTGGTGCTCGTCGGAACCGGCACCGAGGTTGCCGTGGCCGCCGAGGCGGCCGACCAACTGCGCTCTGACGGCCTCGCGGTGCGGGTGGTGTCGATGCCTTCATGGGAACTGTTCGACGCCCAGAGCGCGGACTACCGCGAAAGCGTGCTGCCGGCCGGCGTGCCTACGGTGTCGGTCGAAGCGGGCGTGACCACCGGTTGGCAGCGGTGGGCCCAGGCGAGCATTGGAATCGACCGCTTCGGAGCGTCGGCACCCGGCTCCCGGGTGCTGGCCGAGCTGGGAATCACGGCCGACGCGGTGTCGGCGGCTGCTCGCGGCCTGCTGGCCTGAGGGCAAGCCTCACGGGCATGACCAGGTGGTTCGGATAGTGAACTGACTGAGTTCGGAATCCGAACCTTGTTAGGGTGCCGCCGTGGCTGCCAACCCGATACCCGATTCCGACACGTCTGAACCGGCCTGCTCGATCGCTCGCTCCCTCGACGTGATCGGCGACCGCTGGTCGATCCTGATCCTGCGGGACACATTTCGCGGAATCCGCCGCTTCGAGGAGATCCGCCGGGACCTGCACATCCCGCGCGCCGTGCTGTCGGAGCGACTGCACAGTCTCGTGGGCGAGGGCGTGCTGGAGAAGCGCCGCTACATGGAGCATCCGCCCCGTTATGAGTACCGGCTCACCGAGATGGGCCGTCAACTCTCCCCCGTGCTGGTCGGGCTGATGCAGTGGGGAGACCGTTGGCTGAGCGAGGGTGGGCCCCCCACGGTGCTGGTCCACGAACCCTGCGGCACCGAGGTCGACCTCGGCTTCCACTGCGAGTGCTGTGACCGCGAGTTCGGACCCACCGAGATCGCCGGACACCCCGGCCCGGGAGCGTCGCCCGATCGCGTCGAGGTCGGCGTGGCCCAAGGGACTGCCCCATGAACACTCCCCCGCCAGCCGCGCTCACCTCCGCACCGCCCGCTCGCCCGAGCGGCGTCGCCGGTGCGGCCATGAGCGTCGAAGAGGCGCTCTCCTGTGACCAGGCAGAACTCGCAGCCGTGGCGCGCGAGGTCCGCGATGCCCGGTTCGGAACCCGGATCACGTTCTCTCCGAAGGTGTTCATCCCCCTCACGATGCTGTGCCGCGACCGTTGTGGCTACTGCACGTTCGCGCAGCCGCCGGCACGGCTCGATGCGCCGTTCCTCGAGCCCGACGAGGTGCTGGCCATCGCGCGCCGCGGGGCGCGGGCGGGCTGTCACGAAGCACTGTTCACCCTCGGCGAGGCACCCGAGCAGCGCTACCCGGTGGCAGCATCCTGGCTGGAGAGTCACGGCTACTCCTCCACCGTCGACTACCTGGTCGACATCGCCGGTCGCGTCCTGCGCGAAACGGGGCTGCTCCCACATGCCAACCCGGGGGCACTTGGCTCGTCCGAGCTGTCGAGGCTGCGCTCGGTCGCTCCGTCGCAGGGCATGATGCTCGAGACGCTGCGTGACGACCTCGCATGCCACCGCGGCGCACCCGACAAGTCCCCGCAGCGACGACTCGAGACGCTCGAGGCCGCCGGCGAGCTCGGCATCGCCTTCACCACCGGCATCCTCGTCGGCATCGGTGAAGGCCGTCGTGACCGCGCCGAAGCGTTGGCGGCCATCGCCGATTCGCACCTCCGCCACGGCCACGTGCAGGAAGTGATCGTGCAGAACTTCCTGCCGAAGCCGGGTACAGCCATGAGCGACCACCCGCCGTGCCCCGACGACGAGTTCCATGATGCGATCGCCCTGGCCCGGGTGCTGCTGCCCACCGACGTGCACCTCCAGGCACCCCCCAACCTGAGCGAGGACCTGTCACCGCTGTTGCTCGGCGGCATCGACGACTGGGGCGGTGTGTCGCCCGTGACCGCCGACCACGTGAACCCGGAGCGGCCCTGGCCGGCGCTCGAGGCACTTCGAGCGGCCACCGAGACCGGTGGGCACACGCTGGCCCCGAGGCTCACCATCTACCCGGAGCACGCACTCGACCCCGCGCGATGGCTGGATGACGACCTCCGCTTCGCCGTCATGGACCGCAGCGACGCCGAGGGCCTCGCGCGCGACGATCCCGGTTCGGTGTTCCCCGAGAAGACCGCCGAGGCTGCGAAGGCCAAGGTGGGCGACGGCGCCGAGGGCGTGATCATCGGTGACCGCTCGACGCAGTGGTATTCCGGGGCGACCACGGCTCCGATCGAACTGGTGAAACCGCGGAAGGCGGCGCTGAGCGTGGTCGAGGCCCGCCCGACGCTGCGCGGCCCGGTGATGGATGTTCTCGAGGGTGTCGCAATGGGCCAGGAACCCGGTGAGGAGGAGCTCGTGACGCTCTTCACCGCCCGGGGGCGCGAAGTCGCCGAGGTGGCCGCGCTGGCCGACGACCTGCGCCGGCGCATCGTGGGCGACGAGGTCACATGGGTGGCCAACCGCAACATCAACTACACCAACGTGTGCACCTTCAAGTGCAGGTTCTGCGGTTTCTCAAAGGGGCCGCTGAGCCTCAACCTGCGCGGCAACCCCTACCTCCTCACCCTCGACGACATCGCCGGCAGGGCCGCAGAGGCACAGGATGCGGGAGCCACAGAGGTATGCCTGCAAGGCGGGATCCATCCCGATTTCGACGGTGACTACTACGTGGACGTCACGAGAGCCGTGTCGGAGGCGGCACCGGGGATCCACATCCACGGGTTCACCGCCCTGGAGGTCACCGAGGGCGCCAAACGCCTTGGCGAGCCGCTTGGCGACTATCTGCGCAGGCTCATGGATGCCGGGCTGCGGTCGCTTCCCGGCACGGCTGCCGAGATCCTCGACGACGAGGTGCGCGCGGTGCTCTGCCCCGACAAGGTCGACACCGCAGAGTGGCTCGACGCCCACCGCACCGCGCACTCCGTGGGGCTTCGCTCCAACGTCACGATCATGTTCGGATCCATCGAACAACCCCGCAGCTGGGCGCGCCACCTGCTGGTCACCCGCGACCTGCAGCGCGAGACCGGCGGCTTCACCGAGTTCGTGGGCCTGCCGTTCGTGCACATGGCATCGCCGATCTACCTGCAGCGCAAGGCCCGTCGCGGACCGACGTTCCGCGAAGTACTCCTGATGCACGCGGTGGCCCGCATCGCGTATGCGGGTGACATCGACCACATCCAGGGGTCATGGGTGAAACTCGGCATGGACGGCATGCGCCAGCTGCTGCTCGCCGGCGCCAACGACCTTGGCGGCACCCTGATGGACGAGAACATCTCGCGTGCAGCTGGAGCCGAGCACGGCACGGAGGTCGGCGAGCCGGACTTCAGGGCACTGGTGCAACCGCTCGGCCGCACACTGCGCCGGCGCACCACACTGTATGGGCAGCCCTGATCAGCGGCTGCCTGCAGCGTCGCTCAGGCAGCGCAGTCGCCCATCACCCAGGGCCCACCCGCTGCGGGCGGTCCCGCCGTTCTCACACAGCCCGCAAGGTCGTCGTGCTGCAGCACGCCGGCAGTGGAGGGCAGGATTAACACTGTGGCCGGCGTGTCGTCCAGGAACTGCACGATCGAGCGGTTGTTGTGAAGCACTGGGTCCGGATTGTCCGGATCCGGGGGGTCGATGCGCACAGCTTCCGCCGGAGCGTCGCCGTCGGGATCGAAACTCCAAGTGCCGGCCTCCGGCTCTCCGTCCGCCAGCGTGGCCAGCACGGGTGTTCCCGGTGGTTCTGGAACCTCGACGTCTGCGGTGAAGGTGTTGACCTCCCCGCCGCAGGTCGAGATCTCGACGGTCACTCTCTGTGGGCCCGATGCTGCGAAGCGCAGCGCGCCGGAGACGGTTCCGGTAGCCCCGGTTCCACCGGTGCAGGGCCCGTCCACTGCCCAGTCTGTGGCGGCCGTGGGACCGCCGATCCCGTCGACTTGGATCCTGGCCGTGGCCACGGTGCCTTCCGGCAGGTCGGGGTCGGCCCAGTTGACCGAGACCATGCTCACGGATCCGGCGGGCGCGCTGCTGACCACGATCGCGTCAACGGTGAGGGGTAGATCGGGAGTTGCGGTGGTGGGAGGGGTACTGGGTGACAACGGCGGGGCCGCAGGCCCGGCGGCGGGTGGCAGTACCGGCGTCCTGCCGGAGCCGCCGGAGAAGCTCGGCGCCGGGGTGGTGACGCCGGCAATGGTCGGCACCGTGGTCACCGGGATGGTCGTGGGTGCGGGCACGGCCGTCAGCACCGTTCCAGAGCCGGGAGCTGCGGTTTCGGCGCTGTCAGCGTCGGAGTCGGACGACTCCTCGTCGTCGGATTCCTCTGCACTGGAGACGACCTCCTGGGGATCCTCGGAGCCGGTGAGTGCAAGGGCGGTTCCTCCCGCCGCGACCACCAGCGCAACTGCGGCGGCACCGAGCCAGCGCACGCGGCGCGTGCGGGCCGCCAGCACACCGACCACGTACTCGCTGACACCCCGGGCATCGGTGCCGGGCACGGCGATTCCGCTCAGCACATCGTCGAGGGTGCGGGTGCCGAACCGGTCCATCAGGCGACCTGCCCCGGACTCGGGCGCCCCTGGCTCTCGGCGAGCCGACGACCGATTCGCGACAGCGACGACTGCAGCTCGTCGGGATCGATTCCGAGCAGCGAACTGGCATCCTCCGTGGTGACCGACGCCGCCAGCACGGCGTAGCCGACCTGGCGGTCGGTGGCGCGGGAAGCCGCCAGACTGTCCTGCAGCACTGCGTGCGGTACGAGGCCCATCGGCGCCAGCGCCTCGGGATCGCCATCGGGACCCAGTATGGATTCGAGGTCGACTCCTTCGGCAGGGGAAGCCGAGCCGGGGTGGGCCACGAGCGCATCCATCGTGAACTCGGCGACCCTTCGCATCACGGCCCGGGCCGACTCGTCGTCATCGGAGATGCGTTTGCGGGCGCAGTCGGCGAGGGCGCGCATCACCAGCTTGCGGGCTTCCTCCCGGCCCTCCGGGTCGGTGCCTGCAGGGGCGAGCGTGCGACATGCGAGACCCATGGCCGGGTCCAGGCAGCGCTCGACCATCGCGTCGACCGCCGCGCGACGCTTGTCCGTGCCGCGCAGCGGGCTGGCATCGGCAGGCGGCAACGGCGCGACGAGGTCGATGTCATGCTGGGCGCCATCCCCGGCCAGAACACCGTCGATCGGCGCTGCTGTGGGCATGTCGGGCCGCGCCGCCAGGGGCGCGTCGAAGTCTGCGGGGGGCATGAAGGCCTGTCCGCCCGCCCCCGAGACCTCGATGGAGTCACGGGCCTCTGCCATGGCGACCCATTATCGCCGCGCAGTGCCCGGATTCCCACCATGGGGGGCGATCAATGCTCCAGCGGGCCGGCCGCCACCGAGGCCGCGGGATCTCTCCTAGCGGTCCGCGGTCCGGTCCCCGCAACATCCGCACGGCGTCATAGCCTGACGCCATGGCATACAGCACAGGCGACGAGGCCCTGGACAACGCAGCGAGGGCTCTGTTGACCGAGGCGGGGTTGGACCCCGACGACCGGCAGCTGTTCGAGATGACGATCTCCGTGCTCCGCATGGGCAGGGAGAATGCTGACCGGCTGGACCTCAAGATCGTCTCCACCACGCTGAAGGAACTGCGGTACTCCTTCGAGGTGTTCGCGCCTTACCGGCACATCCGCAAGGCAGCCGTGTTCGGCTCAGCGCGCACACAGCCGGGCGACCCGGCCTACGAATCGGCCATCGCCATCGGTTCGGCGCTCGCGGACGTGGGATGGTCGGTCGTGACCGGGGGCGGACCCGGGATCATGACCGCCGCCGTGGAGGGCGCGGGCGGCGACAACAGCTTCGCGGTGAGCATCCAGTTGCCCTTCGAGAAGGACGAAGTCGCCTCGACCCTGCCGCCCGGCAGGTCGGTCAACTTCCGCTACTTCTTCAACCGCAAACTCACCTTCATGAAGGAGTCGTCGGGCTACGTGCTTCTTCCGGGTGGCTTCGGCACCCTCGACGAGGCGTTCGAGCTGCTGACACTGCTGCAGACCGGCCGAGAGATGCCAGCGCCCGTGGTGCTGTTCGAACCCGAGGGTGATGCCTACTGGCGGTCGTTCCGGCACTTTCTCGACGTGGAACTGGCCGATGAGGCGCTGGTGCTCCCCGAGGACCTCGACCTGTTCACCATTACGTCCGACGTGGATGAGGTTGTCGAGGTACTCGAGCTCTTCTACCGCCGTTACCACTCGATGCGATACGTGGGCGGGTACCTGGTGCTCCGGCTCAACACACCGGTGTCAGACGACCTGCTGGCGCACCTCAACGCCCAGTACGCCGACCTGATCGCAGCCGGTGAGATCAAGCGGTGCGAGGCCAGTCGCGTCGAGGTCGACGATGATGACGCTGCCGAGTTGCCAAGGATCAGGTTCCGGTTCGTGGACTCCCGCTTTGCGCGCCTGCACGCGATGATCCGCGACATCAACAACGCGGACTGAGCCGATCAGTCGAAGGTGTCGTCGGGTTCAGCGAGCAGGTTGGCCGCCTTTTCCACCGCACGCCGCGCACGCGTCAGCCGCTTCTCGTCGATGGGCAGCTCGTGGCCGCCGGCATCTATCGACTCGCGAAGGCGCATGATCGCCAGGTCTGCCAGTTCCTCCCCGATCGCCTCCAGCCTCGCGCGTATGTCGTCGAACTCCCCTGCCATCACGTCCTCGCTTCGTGTCGCCCGCCCGCAATCCGCTGGGCGATGATCTCCACCGGGTGTGCCACCGTCAGGCCGCAGGCCTGCAGGTGCATGGCGCAACCGGGGTTGGCGGCGGCGACCAGCGCGGCTCCGGTGGCGCGCACCGCTTGTGCCTTCGATTCTCCCATGACCGCTGCCTCGGCCGGTCGGAGCACCGAGTGGGACCCCCCGGCACCGCAACAGATGTCGTCGTCAGCGACACGGCGCACGTCCGCGTATCGGTCGAGAAGCGACTCCATGGCCTCGACGGTGGGCGGTCCGGCGACGTTGCGCATGTGGCACGGCACCTGGAGCGCCACGACAGGCGCCGCAGACACGGGCGGGGGCGGCAGCGCGTCGCGATGACGCCACAGGAACTCGTTGACGTCGACGATGCGTTCTCCGAGTGACCGCACTGCCCCCGGGGCATCCTCGTGGCGTGCCGCCTCCAGGATTGCAGCCGTGCAACCTGCTGAGTCGGACAGCACGGGCACCTCCGGGGGCAGCGAACCCGCAAGAGCCTCGAGCTGGCGATCAGAGAGCTCATGCAGACCGCGGTGGGCTGCCAACGCGCCACAACAGCCTGCGGTCGGCTGCAGGGCCACGCCGAGACCGGCCGACGCCAGCACCTCGACCACAGCAGCATGCACGCGGCGTTGGGATGCGTCCATCACGCACCCGGTCAGGAGCACGACGTCGCTTCCGGTACCGGCCAACCGGCTCTGGCGGAGCGGAAGCGGGGCCATGTGGGTGAGCGCCGCAATGGGGAGTCGCAGGCGTTGCCCGACCGCTGCGGCGACCACTGCCAGGCGCAAGAGGCGCGGCCGGTCCAGCCGTGACAGCGCGGCTCGTTGCCACCACGGAACCCTGCCCGGGCCGCGCATCTCGGCAAGCGTCTGAGCAACAGGCGCCAGTAGTTCGCCGTACTCGACCCCTGATGGGCACGCGGTCTCACAGCCGAGGCAACCGACGCACGAGTCGATCGACTCCACGAATCCGCCGTCGATGCGGGCCGCACCGCTTTCGACATCGCGCATCGCGTCGATGCGTCCCCTCGGCGAGCGCGCCTCCTCGCCGGTGGCCCGCCAGGTCGGGCAGTGGGGCAGGCAGAGCCCACACTGCACGCAGGAGGCAAGCTTGTCGGCATCTATGCCGAGAGGCCCGCTCACGGTGCCACTCCGCCGCTGCGGGCATCCAAGTCCGCGCCAAGGGGCGACCGGCCGGGGTTGAGGCGACCATCTGGATCGAAGCGCGCCTTCACCTCGCGGTGCAGATCGAGGACGCGTTCTGGCAGCGGGCCGCGCTGCTGGGGCACAGCGCAATGCACGACACCGACGCCGATCTCCGCCACCCAGCTACCGACCGCGGCCGCCTCCATGGCAGAGGCCGGCTGCACCAGTGATGCGGGGTCGACACTCCAGCGGTGTGGAGGCAGCTCCGGGGGGCCCCCGACGTGCTCGCCACACCCTGCACGCTCGAGGTCACGGCGTTGCGCCGCCACGTCGTCGTGATGGCCGGCCAGATGCACCCAGCTCGACTGCCCATCGGTCAGCACAGCCGTTGCGTTGGCTGCGACAGCCGCGGCCACCTGGGCATCGCACCCGCCGCGCAGCCATGCCTCGGCGGGCCAGCGGGGCCGCGTCCGTAGCGTGACCTCGGCCAGCAGGGCCAGCGTGCCGAGTGATCCGGTGAACAGGCGGCACAGGTCGAATCCAGACACGTTCTTCACGGTGGCACCCCCGGCCCGCACGGGTCGACCGGAGCTGTCCACGGCACGGATCCCGAGCACGCTGTCACGCATCGGGCCCACGGCTCGCGAGTGCAGCCCGCTGTGACCGACCGCGACGGCCCCGCCGACCGTACCGCCGGGGCGAACCGGCAGCAGCGTCGTTTGCCCGGAGGCCGCGAGGTGCTCCTCCAGCTCAGCGACCGGCATGCCGGCCGAAACGGTCACCGTTAGCTCGGTGATGTGGTGCTGCAGCACCCCGGTGGGCGCGTCCAACAGCCGGGTTCCGGGATTCAGCCGGCCGCCGAAGTCACCCATGGTGGCGCCACCGCGGACCGACACCGGACCTTCGTTGCCCACCTCGGCTGCAAACCGCTCGAGGACGTTGTCCGCGCTCACACCCACAGGCCCGCCTCCGCACTGTGCGCAGAGCTCCTGATTGCACCGAGCTCCCCGCACCCGACGCCCTCGGGCAGGACCTTCGCCGGGTTGGCATGACCCAGAGGGTCGAATGCGCACCGCAGGCGCGCCTGCGCCCGGAGATCTTCGGGGCCGAACATGGCCGACATGTGCTCGCGCTTCTCCAGGCCGATCCCGTGTTCGCCGGACAGCACTCCTCCCGCGGCCAGGGACACCTCCACGATCCCCCGGCCGGCGCGCTCGACGCGCTCGAGTACGCCCGGCTCGCGGGCGTCGAACACGAGCAACGGATGCAGGTTGCCGTCGCCGGCGTGGAACACGTTGAGCACGGTCAGGTCCTCCGCTGCGGCCACTTCACGCACCTGGGCGAGGACCTCCACGAGTTTGGTGCGGGGCACCACAGTGTCGTGCAGGTAGTAGTCGGGAGCGATCCTGGCCACCGCACCGAAGGCGCTCTTGCGGCCCTTCCACAGGGCGTCGCGCTCAGCGGCATCAGCGGCCTCGCGAACCTCGCGGGCGCCGCGGTCTGCGGCAAGGGTGCGCACGGCTTGCGAGTCCGCCGCCACGGCTGCCGGCTGGCCTTCCAGTTCCACCAGGAGCACCGATGCCGCATCCCTCGGGTAGCCCGCACCGCAGAAGTCCTCGACAGCTGCGGCAAGCGGTCCGTCCATCATCTCGAGCGCTCCCGGCACGATCCCGGCCGCGATCACATCGGACACGCAGCCCGCCGCCTCATCGAGGTCGTCGAAGGTGCACAGCAGGGTGGAGAGAGACGCCGGCAACGGCACCAGTCGCAGCAGGGCAGCGGTGGCCAGACCGAGTGTGCCCTCGCTGCCCACGAAAGCTCCTCGCAGGTCATAGCCGAGGGAGTCCGGCTCGGGCCCGCCGAGCTCCACCACCTCGCCGTCGGCAAGCACCACCTGGAGCCCGAGAACGTGAGCACTCGTGACCCCCAGGCTCAGGCAGTGTGGACCGCCTGAGTTGTTGGCCACGTTGCCGCCGATCGTGCATGCCTGCTGACTGGACGGGTCGGGTGCGAAACGCAACCCGTGAGGCGCGAGCAGCCGCTCGAGGTCGAGGTTGAGCACCCCGGGTTGGACCATCGCAGTGCGGTTCACGGGGTCGATACCCAGAACCTCGTTCATGCGCATGGTCGAGATGACCACTGGTGCATCGAGCGGCACCGCACCACCGGCCAGTCCGGTGCCCGCGCCGCGGGGCACGAACGGCCTGTCGTGACTCACCGCCGCGCGCACACATTTGGCCACTTGGCCGGTCGACGCAGGCAGACAGACCGCGACGGGTGGCTCCCCGCGCATCAGCGACGCGTCGTGGCCGTAAGGACGAAGGGCAGCGGTGTCGGTGAGCACGCGCTCAGCGCCGAGCAGGCCGATCAGTTCCGCGACCAGCGGGTCGGCGGGTGCAGGCGGCCCAGCGGAGCGACGAAGGGCGCGCCCGACGCGGGCCAGTTGCTTTGCCATCGGGCGCATCGCCGCACAGTACCGGCGTGTGGCCTGCGTGGTCCGCACCGCTCGGTAGTCTTCGGCGGTGACAGGCGACCAGACACGGGCGGACTGGCTTTCGTTCGAACACGACGGCGACACATGGATGTTCGACCTCACCTTCCTGCTGAGCAACTACCGGTGCATCTTCGGAGAGGGCTGCAAGGGCGTGCACGAGGAGGACACCGAACACCTCGGGCATGGCTGCTGCTCGCACGGTGCGCACTTCGCCGACAAGGCGGACCGCAAGCGCATCAAGGGACTCATCGAGAGACTCGATGATTCGCAGTGGCAGTTCCGTCGCGAAGCCACGGAACTGGGCGGGGCGGTGTTCCGCAACGACGACGGCGAATGGGTCACCCACACCCACGACGGCGCCTGCATCATGCTGAACCGTGACGACTTCGAGCGCGGCGTCGGATGTGCGCTGCACATCGCTGCGTTGGACCACGACGAGCGCCCGCTCGACTGGAAGCCCGAGGTCTGCTGGCAGTTGCCACTGCGGCTAACCCACCACGTCGATGAAGTGGAGCACTCCACCCAGACGCTGCGCGAGTGGAAGCGCCGCGACTGGGGTGACGGCGGTGACGAGTTCCACTGGTGGTGCACCGACAGCCCTGAGGCCTTCGTCGGCGACCGGACGGTGCTCGAGACCATGGCCGAGGAGATCCGCGAGATGATCGGTGATGACGTCTACGACAAGCTCGTCGCGGAGGTCGCCCTCCGCGAGCAATCGGGCACCTGGGTGCCGCATCCGGCCGTGCGCCGCTGAAGCTCCCTACGGCTGCGTCGCAACGGGTTGCTTCAGTATTCGGCCGCCGGTGCCGATTGGACTTGAGTGACTTCCTTTACCGCGCCAGACCTGTCACGCCTCAGTGAAGACCGGGGCCTCATCTTCCCCGATCATGTGGTCGACCAGCTGGTCGCCGCTCTCGAGGCCGGCAAGCACGTCATCCTCACCGGTCCCCCGGGCACCGGCAAGACAACGCTGGCCTACCTGGCGGCCGAACTCGGTCGCCACGCCATGCTCTGCACCGGCTACCAGCCGACAACCGCCACCTCGGAGTGGACCACCTTCGAGACGATCGGCGGCCTCCAGCCGACTCCGGAGGGGCTCATCTTCCGCCCCGGGCTGTTCGTGGAGGCGATCCAGAGCGGCAAGTGGCTCGTGGTCGACGAGATGAACCGGTCGAACTTCGACCGCGCGTTCGGCCAGTTGTTCACCGTGCTGTCCGGTTCCGCAGTCGTGCTGCCCTACCGCAGGTCGGGCCAGGTGATGCCCGTGTCCATCGTGCCCCACGGCGTGGATGTGCCGGAAGGGACCGACCCGATCCGGGTTCCTTCTTCCTGGCGGATCATCGGCACCATGAACGCAGTCGACAAGAACCTGCTGTTCGACATGTCCTACGCACTCATGCGTCGCTTCGCATTCATCGAGGTGAGCCCGCCTCCGGACTCGGCCTACGAGAAGCTGCTCGAGGGCGGCGGTGAGATCCTCCGCGAACTGCTGCCGCTGCGGCGACTGAACAACCTCGGCCCTGCCATCTACGTCGATGCGCGGCGCTACGTGGAACGCAGGGTCAAGGACGAGGTGGAGCCCTCTCGCCTGCTCTACGAGGTGTTCTACGGGTTCTTCCTGCCACAGTTCGAGGGCATCGACGAGTACCAGGCCGTCGAGCTGTTCAACGAGGTCGCACCGCGCATGGAGGCTGCCGAGCAGGCGGAGACGCGTCGGGTGATCGAGGAGCTGCTCGGTGAGGAGCTCATGGTGTGAGCACAGCGGCCGCCTCTGCGACTGCGCAACTCTGGGACCGGCGCGACCGCAGGGTTCCGGCTGTCGCCGCGGCCGCTGCCCTGACTGGTGTCAAGGGAGCAGTGCTGCGAGATGCGGCCAAGGTGTCGTTTGCGGCATCGGTGGAGTGCGAGTCGATCCTGTCGGGCATGGACACCCGGGTGCGTGCGCTGCCCATGGAGCTCGGCACCGAGCTGGAACGTTGCGTGCACGAGGTGCGCGGCCCGGTCATGTGGTCAGAGACGATCACTGCGCGCGCCAACGCCTTCGGCGACGAGGACGTGTTCGTGTGCAACACGGTACGCAAGGGTTACGACGGCGCCGAGAACCGGCTGCTCGTGTGGCTTCTGAGCGAAGCCGCACATGCATTCCGGGCCGTGAGGGGCCCGTTGGGCGAGTTCATGAGCGCGGGCGACTGCCGCCGCATCGAGGAGATCGCCATCACGGCACGCAAGTGGCGGCTGTCTCCTCGCCTCGCAGGCGTGTCACCGAACCGACCGAGTGCACGCGAGATCTCGCACATGCGTGCCGGCCGTCACGCAGACCAGGTCGAACCGCTGCTGACCGGCCGACGCCGGCTCGTGCAGCCCTTTGTCGCCTCTGACATAGAGGACCTGACAGACCAGGCGACCACGGCGCTGCACGTTGGCGTGCTCGAGATCTTCGAACAGGTGGCAGAAGCGCTCGGCACCGAGATGGTCGTCGGTTTCGCCAACGGTGCCCTGCGATGCGGGCCGGTGTCCTTCAGGCATCCATCCGCGTCGTCCAGCGCGCCGGCTGGCCTGAGTGTGCAGGGAGTCCTCGTGGACGACCTGGATCAGGCCATCGAACTGGCGCGGGCCGCGACCGGCTGAATCTGCGGGCTGGGCGAGCCGGGGCCGCGTTCAGCTCTGGTCGTCGTCGGCGTAGCGGTCGTAGTCGCCGTATTCGTCTTCGGTGTCGCCCGAGCTGTCGCCGTCGTCGGCAGCGGGCTCGACCGAGTCGCCAGAGATGTCGTCGAAGATGCTCTCGATGTCGAGGTCGCCGCCGCGCTTGAGCGCACGGGCTTCCTCGTACCGACGATGCCGACCCTTCTTCACGGTTTCTCCCGTTCCTGAACCCGTGCGGCGCGCACTTCTGCCAAACGGTTGCTTGTCGGTTTCCCGGCTGTGTTCGGGAAACGGCCACGATCTGTAGGGGCCGCCTGGACCGCATGTCCGGACCGGGGGCGACCGAATGCAAGAGTGTAGCGCGGGGTGGGCGAATGGTCATTGTCACCGTCGCACCGCTCAGGGTGTGACATTTGTCCGCACAGCAGCCCCACAGTGGTCCGGATCCGGGCCGGAGGACATCGAGTTGGAACACGACGATCAGCCAGGTGGATGGTGGAACGAGGCAGTCATCTACCAGATCTACCCGCGCAGCTTTGCCGACTCCGATGATGATGGAACCGGGGACCTCGAGGGGATCGTGGGTGCCCTTCCCTACCTCTCCGACCTCGGTGTGGACGCCATCTGGCTGTCACCCACCCAACCGTCCCCGATGGCCGACTTCGGCTATGACGTAGCCGACTACTGCGGCATCGACCCCGTGTTCGGCACCCTCGACGGGTTCGAGCGTCTCGTCGCAGCCACCCATGAGGCCGGGATGCGCCTCGTGATGGACTACGTCCCCAACCACACCTCGGATCAGCACCCGTGGTTCACAGCGGCCAGGTCCGGGCCCGAGGACCCGAAGAGGGACTGGTACGTGTGGCGCGACCCCGGCCCCGATGGAGGTCCTCCGAACAACTGGCGCGCCGCGTTCTCGGACTCCCCGGCGTGGACACTCGACGACCGCAGCGGCCAGTACTACCTACACCTGTTCCTCTCGGAGCAGCCCGACCTCAACTGGGAGAACCCAGCGGTCCGCGAGGCGATGGCCGATGTGCTGCGGTTCTGGATGGACCTGGGCGTCGACGGATTCCGGGCGGACGTGGTACACGCGATCGGCAAGGGCCAGGACCTGCCGGACGCATCCGAGGACCTGGCAGGCCTGCCGGCGTGCATCTTCGACCAGGGCCCGGGCACCCACGATGCGATCAGGCTGCTGCGACGGGTGGTCGATGGCGACGAGCCCGGCGTCCACCTGCTGCTGGGCGAGACCGCCGTGTTCGATCGAGGCCAGCAGCTGAGCTACCTCGGTCGCGGCGACGAACTCCACCTCGGGTTCAACTTCCTGGCTCTGCACACGGCCTGGGAGGCCGATCGCTGGCGAGCAGAACTGGATGCGGCCTACGAGGGCCACGACGCGATCGGAGCATGGCCCACCTGGGTGCTGTCCAACCACGACGTGCCGCGCCACCGGTCCCGCTACGGAAGCGATGCGCGGGCGCGCGCCGCGGCGGTGCTGTTGCTCACGTTGCGCGGCACGCCGTTTCTCTACCAGGGCGAGGAGCTGGGGCTCAGCGACGCCGTGGTGCCGCCCGACCGGGTGCTCGATCCGGGCGGTCGCGACGGTTGCCGGGCACCCGTGCCCTGGACCAGGGACGAAACCGGTGGGTGGGGCCCGCAGTCGTGGTTGCCGCCTCCGCCGAATGCCGCGGAGCTCAGCGTTGCGGCCCAGAGCGGTGACGGGTCCTCGATGCTGGAGCACTACCGCAGCCTGCTGGAGCTGCGGCGACGTTGTGACGTGCTGAGGCGTGGCACCATCGAGCTGCTCGACTCCCCGACGGGGACCCTTCGATACCGCCGCAGCATCGGTGGGGCCGTCAACGGCCCCACCGACGTGGAGGTGGCGATCAACTTCACCGATGGCCCCGTTGACAACGCCGTGTCGCCCGGGCGGACACTCGCGACCTCGATCGGGGAATCCGCAGGTCCCGCCACCACGACCCTGGGGGCCGACGAGGCGCGCGTCGTCGAAGTGGACGGCCTGCGGAGCGGCGCCTGATGCCCCCGGCACCGGCGCTTCTGCTCCTCGGGCTCGCCACGGCGTTCCTCGGGGCCGTCGGTGGAATCGGCGGGGCCACCCTCCTGGTTCCGGTGCTGCTCGTCTATGGGATGGATGTGTTCGAAGCGGCGCCACTCGGATTGCTGGCTGTGGCGGCCACCTCCCTGGCGGCCTCGGTGCGTCAGCTAGAGGACGGACTGGTGCACCACCGGCTGGGTCTGACCGTCGAGTCGGTGGCCTCTGCCACTGCTGTGGCAGGAGCACTCGTGGCCGCTTCGGTGCCCGACGTCTGGCTGGCGCGGATACTGGGCCTCGGTGCCCTCGCCGGCGCCGCGGCGACCCTGGCTCGTCGCGGGGTGCGCAACCTGCCCCAGGACGCCTTCGCAGACGACTCTCCCGGCGAATGGCCCGGCACCCTCGGCGGCACGTACCACCACGGGGGCGCAGCGGTGCCGTACCAGGCCAGGCGCGTTCCGGCCGGCCTGTCGGTTGCGGCCGTCGCTGGGGCCATCTCGGGCATGGCGGGGGTGGGCGGAGGCTTCCTCAAGACACCGGCCATGAGTGAGGTCATGCAGATCCCGGTGAAGGTGGCGGCAGCCACCTCCACCTTCACCATGGGTATCACCGCTGCGGCCGGCCTGATCGTGTTCGCGGGCCAGGGCAGGGTGGAGATGATCCCAGGGGTCGCAGTGGTCCTGGGGGCGCTCGCCGGTGCCGGAGCCGGCGCCCGCGTGCAGACCTCGTTGCCCGCGACCAACGCTCGGCTCGTCACCGGAGGCCTGCTCGCCGTGGTGGGATTCGTGGTGATCGGACGGTCGCTGTGAGCGCGCCACCGGATCCACGCGAGGAGCGCTATCGCCCTCTCGTGCGGCTGCTCATGGCCGGGATCATCGGAGTCGGCCTACTCGGCGTGGTCGCCCTGTTACTGGGCGAGGACCGGGGCGAGGGTGTGGCCGTCGTGATGGTCGTGCTGCTCGTCGGGTTGCCGCTGGTGCGCGTCGCATGGTTCGTCGGCCGCTGGTTCAGGCGCGGAGACACCAGGTACGCCATGGTCGGCGTGGCGGTGCTGTGTGTGCCGTTGGTCGGCTATCTGCTCAGCCGCTGACAGGCCTGCCGCGGGTCAGTCCTGGCGGTCCACGAGCACCAGGCCCGTGCCCTGCTCGAACGCCAGGGCGGCCTCGCCCGAGACGAGCCGACGGATCGGCTCCCCCACAATCTCGGCGCGCCAGCCCTTTGACAGCCGCGCATCGGGGCCGCCGCGAAGCAACTCCTCGAGGTCGTTGCGGGTGGCCAGCAGTGCCGTCTCGATGTCGAGGTCCTTGGCCCGCTGGTTGACCCAGGCGGAGATCAGGGGCACCACCGGGCGCAGTTCCGAGGACAGCTCCCCCGCCGGACGACGACTCTTGCCGCTCGGCCGGGCACCCTTGGAGCTCTGGACGATCTCGAGCAGATCATCGCCACCGCCGCCCTTGAGCACCCGCCCGTCGACGCCACGAAGGCCGCGCAGCTCCTCGATGGTCGAGGGCGCCGATGATGCGACCGACACCACCCCGAGGTCCGAGAGCACGAACCGGGGAGTCACGTCGGTCTCGGCTGCCTTGCGCTCGCGCCAGGCAGCCACCCTCTGGGCAAGCGCCAGGCGGGACCCCTTCAGGTGACGCACCTCCTTGATGCGCCTCCATGCCTCCTCGGGGTCACGCGGGCCTCGGGGGTCGGTGCGCAGGTCCTCGCACATCTCCTCCGCCCAGACCGTGCGTCCACGCTCCTCGAGCTGCCCGGTGAGCCGGTCGTGAAGTGCGAGCAGGTATGCCACGTCGTCGGCGGCGTAGGCCAACTGGCGCTCGGTGAGGGGTCGCTTCAGCCAATCCGTGAGCCGGTCCGCCTTGCCCGTGCGAACACCGAGTTCGCGGTCGAGCAGGGTCGACAGCGACGGTGACGTGTAGCCCAGGAATCCCGCCGCAAGCTGCGTGTCGAGCAGTCGTGCCGGGATCGTGCCACATGCCTGCTCGAGCACTTCCATGTCCTGGCGCGCAGCGTGCATGACGGCGAGGCCCGGTCCCTCGAGGACACCGGCAAACGGTGCGAGGTCGACCTCGAGGGCGTCGACGAGGCTGACACCGTGCTCGTCGGCTATCTGCACGACCGCGACGTGCGGGAAGTACGTGCGTTCGCGGTGGAACTCCGTGTCGATTGCGTACCGGGGCGCGTCGGCGAGCCTCGCTACGAGCTCACCGAAGGCGCGGTCGCTCTCGATCAGGTCGTAGTCGTCAGCCACCGGACTCCGTGGGACGACCGCTGCCGACCCATGCAATGGTGCCGCCGGCGACGTTGACGGCGCTGCGGCCGGCGGCCTGGATGATCTCGCACGCCTTGGCGCTACGGCCTCCGCTTCGGCAGATCACGTAGAGCTCGTCGCCGTCGGGAATGTCGGCCAGGCGCTCAGCGACCTCACCGAGGGGAATGGCGACCACGCCGGGCACGCGCACCTCGGTCAACTCCTTGGGCTCGCGAACGTCGAGCAGGACTGCGCCCGCTTCGAGGCGAGGGGCCAGGTCATCGACGGATATCTGCTCCATGGACTGCTTGTCTCCGCATTGGGGGTCGGTTCGTCAAGGCTACCGGCACAGGGACGTGCCTACGGAGTTGGGGGGCCGTCGAAAGGCGAATCGATGTCGCGGACGCGCTCGGGCACCTCGGGGGTGACCGGGTGCAGCAGGTGGCCCAACAAGGCGTGCATGGACGCGCCGGCGGCCGTGTCGGCTGCTGCGATCTCGGCCACGCCATGGGGGCCCATGGCCACCAGTGACCATTGGGGTCGGTCCTCAACCGTGTAGGCCGCGACCGGGCTGCCGTTGGCCACCTCCCGCATGAGAGCCCGGACATCGCTGTGCTGCAGGCCGGGGAGATCGCACGCTGCCACCATGAGGCCACGGCCGGCAGCTCCCGCGGCCATCGCGGCTGCCCGGTCGGCGAGCGCGCTCGCCGGGCCGGCACCCGGCCGGGTGTCTGCGACGTGATCCCAGCCGAGAGCGGCCACATCGGCGCCCCCGCCCACGAGCGTCACTGGTTCACACCCCGCCCCGGCCAGGGCACGCGCCACCCGCGTGGCCCACGGCGGCTCGCCCATCGTGGCCTTGTCTGTGCCCATCCGCCTGGACTCGCCACCGCAGAGAACGAGTCCGGACCACTCGAGGGAGTCGCTGCCCATGGCGGACGGGATCAGGCTGGTGGCGGGAACTCGGCGGGGTCGAGCTGGTTGAGGAACTGCGCGCAACGTTGCTCCTCATCGGTCTCGCCGATCGCGGCCGCGCACCGCTGCAGTCCCTGCAGGCACGACAGGAACCCCTGGTTGGGTTCGTGGGCCCAGCGCACATAGCCGCTGCCCCGCCAGCCCGCTCCCCGCAGGGAGTCCAGACCGCGGTGGTAGCCGACCCGATAGGCGGCGTAGGACTCGATGTCGTCGCGACCCAGCACCCCGAGTTGGGCCCACGCTGCCTGGTAGCGCGGCCAACGTGCGGCAACTGCGGCCACGGCATCACGCCGCTGGTCTGCGGGTAGCGCAACCGCATCGGCGAGCGCTCTGGCGCTGGCCGGGTCAGGCTCTGGCAGCTCGGTCTCCGGTGGGCCTGATCGGCTGAGGTTCACGGGCGCATCGCTCATTGGCGGAACACTACCGGTGGTCCTCCCGGGTCGTGTCGTCGCCACCCGTGGCGTGCTCGTCCTCCCCGACGCCCGGCTCCCCTGGGGCAGAGTCCTGTTCCGGCATCTCGTCGCCCAGCACGATCGCTCCTGCGGGATCGACCGCCGCGGCTTCAGCAGCGTCGGTGCGTCCCCGTCCAGTAGGCAGGCGCAGTCGTCCAAGCCTGGATCGCCACGAGGCTGCGCTGCGCCGCGCCTTGATCTCGCCCGCCCTCGAATCCAGGAAGGCCCAAGTCGTCGAGTAGCCCTGGTCAATGAGCGCCGCTGTCTCGCTGAAGTCGTGGTACTTGAGCTCGGGCCTCTCCCCTGGCGGCAAGACGATGGCCTCCACGCCTTCGGGTAGGGCCGCGAGGTCGCGCGCGAAGCGGCTGTTGCGCGCAAGCCAGTAAGCCAGGAGCGCGCCGTCGAGGGGACGGCGGATGTCGGCGTCAGGCCGGCCGTGGGGCCCTACCTGGATCACGAACAGGCGCGTGCAACCCAGTTCCACCGCCCGTGCGATCGGCACGTTGTCGACCACACCGCCGTCGACGTACCGCACCCCGTCGATCGTGACCGGTGGGTAGACCGCGGGCAGGGCAGCGGACGCCATGATGGGCTCCACGAGGTCACCCGCTGTGAACCAGTGGGCCATTGCGGTGTCGACGGTGGTGGCAACGCATTCGAACGGCAGGAGCAGCTCGTCGAAGCGCCGCTGGTCGCCCAGCATCGTCTCCACGCTTTCGCGCAGACCGCCGTTGTCGTGAAGGGAGGCGCCCTTGCGCAGCAACTGGAGCGCCGAGGGCAAACGCGACGACGGCATCAGTGTCGGCGAATCGATCGACATCCAGTTCTCGGCCATCCGGGCAACCCCGGCCTGGGTCGGGGCGCGGGCATAGGTGGCGCCGTTGAGGGCGCCGACCGAGCAGCCGAGGACCAGGTCCGGCACGATGGCGTGCTCGGCGAGGGCCTGGAGCATCCCGACCTGCAGCGCGCCGAGGTTGCCTCCGCCGGAGAGCACGAATGCGGTTCGCTCGGAGCGTCGCCGCAAGGCCATCACAGCAGCTCAGCTGAGCCCGCTGACCCAGCGGGAGAACTCGTCGGGGTGCGAGAGGTGCGCTCCGTGGCCGGCGCCCGCGACCTCCTCGATCGGGCTGCCCGCCATCTCGGCCATCGCAGCGGCCGCCGCCCTCAGCCGCCACGAGCTGAGCTCGCCGCGCGCCACATGGGCCGCCGCCCGCAACGCTGCGAAGTCCACAGCGGCGTCGGCTTGGCGCGCGGCCGCCAGCTCGCCCACCAGGGCCGGCCCCTCGGCGAGGCGATCGTGCCTGTCTGCGTCGCGCAATCGTTGCCACACCGCGTCACCCACCATGGCCCGGTAGAAGAACTGTGCCGCCGCGGCCGGTCCCTCCCGCCTTGCCACCGCGAGCGTCACCTCGCCGGATCCCTCGTCGTCGGACTCGAGCCATGGCATCGGCGCCTCGAAGGCTCCCAGTGCCTTGAGGGGCAGCCCGTCGAGGGGGCCCGCTCCCGCGTTCAGGGCTAGCAGTCCGCCGAGGCTGTGGCCGACCACGACCAGGTTCTCCGGTTCGGCCCAGTGGGCGACCTCGCACAGATCCTCCACGTGGGCCCGGAGGTCGCGGGCGACGCCGGCACCGATTGATCCCGCATACCCGCGACGGTCGTACGCGATTACGTCGTGGTGGCCCAGGCGGCGCATCGTGCGCCCGAAGCTGGCGGCGCGATCCATGGCTCCGTGTACCAGCAGCACGGTCGCCCGGGGGTTGTCGGGGCGCCGACGCGTCACCGCAAGCCCGGACACCATGTGCTGGCTACGCGGCGCTGGGGGCGCGCTCATTTCGCTCAGGGCACCTGGGCGAGTCGCAGCATGTCGGTGGAGCGGCCGCCGGTTCCCGCGAGCACGGCCACGATGTCGCCGGAGCGGATGTGGCCGCCTTCGCGGGCAGCCACGATCATCTCCTCCATTGTCTCGACGTTGTCCACGTGGCCGGACGCGAGCACGGGCACGGTGCCCCAGCTCAGCGTGAGCTGGCGCACGGTCCGCTCGTTGGGGCTGAACCCGATGATCGGCATCCGGGGCCTGAACCTGGCGATCGAGCGCACCGTGAAGCCGGAGTCGCTGATGCACAGGATCGCCGATACGCCCATCTCTGTTGCGGCGCGCCAGGTGGCTGCGGTCATGGCATCTGTGATCCTGTCGCCGCCGTCCGGCAGCACCTCGGCACGCAGCTCGCGGATCTGTCGGGCCCACATCTCGTAGTCGAACTCGGCGTCGGCACGCTCCGCCACGCGCGACATCGTGGCCACCGATGCCACGGGGTCGTGGCCGACGGCTGTCTCTGCCGACAGCATCACGGCCGAGGACCCGTCGAAGATGGCGTTGGCAACGTCGCTGACCTCCGCACGCGTCGGCGCGGGCGCAGTGATCATCGATTCGAACATCTGGGTGGCGGTGATGACCGGTTTGCCCCCGGAGATGCAGTCCCGCGTGATCTGCTTCTGGATGTGTGGGAGCTCCTCGATGCCGAGTTCCGAGCCGAGGTCGCCGCGGGCGATCATGATCGCACCGGCCGCCTCGATGGTCCCTTCGCGGTTCTCGCCCGCGGCGCCAGTCTCGCTCTTCGCCCCCAGCAGCGGGCCGCGCGGGTAGGGCGCGGTGCCGACCCGCCGGATGTCGTGTGCCGAACGCACGAACGAGAGCGCAACCATGTCGACCCCGGCGTCCACGAACGCATCGAGCATCCGCAGGTCCTCAGCAGTGGGCGACGAAATGCTGAGGCGGTCTGACGGTATGTGGAGCCCGGGGCGTCCCTGGATCGGGCCGCCGTTGGCGACCATAGCCTTGGCGCTGTCGCCGTCAATCGACTCGATACGCAGAACGACACTTCCATCGCCGACGGCCATGGAGTCACCGGGTTGGATGTCGCGCAGCAGGTTCCCGTAGTCGACACCAACCACATCCAGGTCAGACTCGCTGCGGCCCGGCACGACAGTGAACCGGTGCCCGGTCGCCAGATGTTGTGGGACATCGCCGAAGTTGGCGAGCCTCACCTTCGGTCCGGGCAGATCGACGAGGACACCCACGTTGCGACCGTGCTCGGCCGCGACGCTTCGCACCCGGCGGTAGCGCTCCATCACCTCGTCCAGGGAGTTGTGGGCCAGACCGAGACGCGCCACGTCCATCCCGGCCTCCATCAACGCCGCCAGGGTGCTGCGGTCATCAGAAGTCGGACCGATGGTCGCGACGATCTTGGTGCGTCGGCTCATGGCCTCCACGGTATTGGCTGGAGCCGCTCAAGCCGTACAGCCCCCCTGGGGCCGAGCCGGCCGGCTGCTCATGCCGCGGACGTGGCAGGCCCGCCGATCAGCTGCGCGGCACCTCGGCCCAGGGAAGCTCCTTGTCGACACGCACGTCACCGGGCAGGCCCAGCACGCGCTCGCCGAGGATGTTCTTGAGCACCTCCGAGGTGCCGCCCTCGATGGAGTTGGCACGGGCACGCAGGAAGTTCTCCTGCTGGTCCTCGCCGAACAGGCCGCCCTTGGTCGGGTGGTCCTCATAGGAGGCGTATGTCATGCCGGCAGGACCCATCAGGTCCACGACCGCCTCGTAGATCGACTTGTTGAGTTCGGCCATCGCCAGTTTCGCGACCGACCCCTCGGGCCCGGGAGTGCCGGAGCGACGGTTGGCGGCGGCGCGCAGGTTGGTGAGACGACTCACCTCGGCGTCGACCCACAGCCGCATGACCTTGTCGCGGCTGACGGGATCCGATGATCCGCAGGTCTGCCAGGCGTCGACGAGATCAGCGATGGGTCCCGAGCCGCGCGGTGGGGTGCCGCCACCGATCGACACGCGCTCGTTCATCAGCGTGGTGATGGACACCGCCCAGCCGCGACCCGTGTCGTCGAGGCGCATGCTGTCGGGGACACGTGCGTCGGTGAAGTAGACCTCGTTGAATTCGGCGTCACCTGTCATCTGCCGCAGGGGCCGGGTCTCGACGCCGTCTGCGTGCATGTCGACGATGAAGGCCGTGATTCCGCGGTGCTTTGGCACGTCGGGGTCGGTTCGGGCGATCAGCAGGCCGTAGCTCGAGATGTGCGCAAGCGTGGTCCAGACCTTCTGGCCGTTGATGATCCACTCGTCGCCGTCGCGCTCGGCCTTGCACGCCAGTGAAGCCACGTCCGAGCCGGCGCCGGGCTCCGAGAAGAGCTGGCACCAGATGTGCTCGTTGGAGAACAGCGGCCGCAGCATCTGCTTCTGCTCGGCGCTGCCATGCACCTGCACCGCGGGGCCGCACATGCCGTAACCGATTGGGTTGGCCATGCCACCGATGGGTCCGCCCGCCGACGAGATCGACCGCAACACGTTTCGCTGCAGCTTCGGTGACACGTCGAGGCCACCCTCGCCGACCGGAAAGTGCACCCAGGCGAGCCCGGCGTCGTACTGCGCCTCCAGGAAGGCCTGTTCAGGTGTCGCCTTCGGGTCGTGTTTCGCGATCAGTTCCGCGGTGGCCTCTGCCACCATCTGCTCGTCGGCCGTCGTATCGGTCATCGCAGCCCCCTTCGTTCTCCCCGACCGTACTTGACCGACCGGTCAAGACAAGTGGCGGCGGCCGCGGATCGGTACCATCGCCGGATCGCACACAGTCGACTCGCCGGGCGACCGGCCCGCCACCCCTTCCTCGAACACCATGCGCCGCTCCCCTTCGCCCACCGGGGCGGTACGGAGTCTGCGCCCGAGAACAGCCTGGCCGCCTTCGCGGCGGCGGTGGAGGTGGGCTTCGTCTACCTCGAAACCGACGTGCACCTGAGCGCGGATGGGGTCGTCGTGGCTACCCACGACGAGTCGTTGGGCCGTGTGGCCGATGTCGACGGACTGATCGCCGAGATGACCTGGCCCGAGATCCGCGCAGCACGCCTGGGAGGCACCGAGCCGATTCCCACCTTCGAGGAACTGCTGGAGGCGTTCCCGGACCGCAAGGTCAACATCGACCCCAAGTCCGATGCCGTGGTGGACTCGCTCATGCGGGTCCTCGTGCGCCATGACGCCCTCGAGCGCGTTTGCATCGGCGCCTTCTCCGAGGACCGACTGATTCGCATACGCGAGGCGCTGGGGCCCCATGTCTGCACTTCGGCGAGCCCCCGCGAAACAGGGAGGCTCGTCGCGGCGTCCAGGCTGCCCGGGGGACCTGACAGGCGTCCGCGGTCGACTCCGCCATATCAATGCGTGCAGGTGCCGGTGCGCCACAAGGGAGTCGAGGTGGTGACCCGCCGTTTCATCGGCGCCGCGCATGCGCGTGGCGCGCAGGTGCACGTCTGGACCATCGACGACCCCGCGGAGATGCACCGCCTGCTCGACCTCGGGGTGGACGGCATCATGACCGACCGACCGAGTGTCCTGAGAAGCGTGTTGGAGTCTCGGGGCACCTGGTAGGTCACGGCGGTCTACAGTCGCCACCTACCGGGCGGCTGAATTGCGGCGCGACCGGGCAACCACAGGGGGTGGATGCAACGTGTCAGCGATCCGGACGAACGGCAGCCTGAAGCTGGTCGCCACACTTGTTGCCGCGTTGGCGCTCGTGGCCGGCGCCTGCAGCAGCGGTGGCGACGAAGAGACCGGCGGCGAGTCCACCGACGTCTCCGGGGCCATCAAGACCGGCGGCGACATGGTCTACGCGCTCGAGGCCGAGACCTCGGGCGGATTCTGTTTCTCGGATTCCCAACTGGCGATCTCGGGCATGATGGTCACCCGGTCCATCTACGACCTGCTCACGGTTCCCGCGGAGGGGGGCGGCTTCGCTCCCTACCTGCTGGAGTCCCTGGAGTCGAACGACACGGCTGACAGCTGGACGCTGAAGCTGCGCGAAGACGTCAAGTTCCACGACGGCACCGACCTCGACTCCACGGTGCTCAAGAACAACATCGACGCCTGGCTCGGCCGGTACCCTGCCCGCCCGTCGCTGTTCGGCGTGTTCGTGCTCGAGCCGATCGACACCGTGGAGATCGTCGACGACCTCACGGTGGAGATCACGACGAAGGTGCCGTGGCCGGCCTTCCCCGCCTACCTGTACGGCGGCAGTCGACTCGGGATCATGGGACAGGCACAGCTCGATGACCCCGACAACTGCGACAAGAACCTGATCGGCACCGGACCGTTCAAGCTCGAGGAGTGGGTCATCAACGACAAGATGGTCACCACCCGCAACGAGGACTACTGGGCCACCGACGATGACGGCAACCAGCTCCCGTACCTCGACTCGCTGACGTTCGTGCCCGTGCCCGACAGCCAGGTCCGTGTCAACGGGCTCCTCGCCGGCGAGTACGACGTGATCATGACGGCTGCGGCGCCGGCCACCGAGAACCTCAACGAGGAGGCCGAGGCAGGGTCCGTGTCGCTCTACCAGACCACGGTCAACGCCGAGGTCAACAACCTCATGTTCAACCACGCCCGCCCCCCCTTCGACGACCAGGGCGCCCGTGAAGCGGCGATCCTGGCGATGGACCAGGAAACCCGCGACGAAGTGGTCACCTTCAACCTGTTCGGCCAGGCCAACGGGCCCTTCCCGCCGGGGGCACCGGGATACCTCGAGGACTCGGGCTGGCCCGAATACGACCTCGAGAAGGCAAAGGAACTCGTGGCGGACTACGAGGCCCGCACCGGCCAGCCGCTCGACTTCAGCTACCTGCACGGCAACGACGAGGAGAGCATCCGGTCAGCGTCGTTCAACCAGCAGCAGTTCGAGGCGGCCGGGATGAAGGTCAACATGCAGACCCGCGAGCAGGCGACGCTCATATCGGAGGCCCTCGGCACCGAGTGGGACATGATGGCGTTCCGCAACTTCCCGGCCGGCACTCCCGACGGAAACTACGTGTGGTGGATCTCGGACTCTCCGGTCAACTTCCCCCGCATGAACAGCCCCGAGATCGATGCGCTGCTGAACGAGGGCCGCTCCGAGTTGGACGAGGCAAGGGCGCTGGAGATCTACGAGGAGGTCAACAGGAAGCTCAATGAGGGCAGCCACTTCCTGTGGACCGACTGGGTCCAGTGGACCATCGCCTCGCAGCCCGACATTTCCGGGATCCTCGGCCCAACGCTGCCCGACGGGCAGCAGCCAGGCCTGGGACTGTCGACCGGCCACGCGACGGTCGGACTGCACTACACCGAATAGCTCTGCTACAGATTCGCTTAACGACACCAGTTCGCCACAACGAGACGACCGGCGCAGACGCGCGGGGGGACCAATGCAGATGATCAGGCGGAAGCTCACCATCAAGGTGCTTGCGGTGGCGGCGGCTGTCGCCATGGGGGCAGCCGCGTGCGGTGGCGGCGACGACGGCTCCTCAGCCGGCGACGGCGACGCGAGCGGGTCCGGCGGCGACGGCACCGACGCTGGCCCACCCCAGTACGGAGGTGAGCTCGTCTATGCGCTGGAGGCCGAGAGCTCCGGCGGCTGGTGCCTGCCCGAGACCCAGCTGGCCATCTCCGGCATCCAGGTCGCCCGCTCCATCTATGACACGCTTACGATCCCCGACGAGAACGGTGACTACGTCCCGTTCCTCGCCGAGTCGGTGGAGCCCAACGAGGACCTGACCCAGTGGACCGTGAAGGTCCGCGACGGCGTGACCTTCCACGACGGCTCGCCGCTCACCGCCGAGGTCGTCAAGAACAACATCGATTCCTGGCGCGGCGAGTACCCGGGCCGCACTCCACTGCTGCTCCGTTTCGCCTATGACAACATCGCCGATGTGACGGTCGTCGACGACTCGACCGTGACCATCACGACGAAGGTGCCATGGCCGTCGCTGCCGGCGGCGCTCTACTACACCGGCCGTGTCGGGATCATGGCACAGGCCCAGCTCGACGATCCCGACAACTGCGACAAGAACCTGATCGGCACCGGCCCCTTCATGCTCGACGAGTGGGTCGTGAACGACTTCCTCACCGCCTCGCGCAACCCGGAGTACTGGGCGACTGACGCCGACGGCAACCAGCTTCCCTACCTCGACTCGGTCACATTCCGGCCCTTCCCCGAGGGCGCGGCGCGGACCAACGCCCTTCTCTCGGGCCAGGCGTCGGCACTGCACACATCGTCGGCGATCCAGCTCGAGACACTGCTCGCCGAACAGGATGCAGGGGCCGTGTCGCTCTTCACCTCCGGTGAGTACCCGGAGGTCGCATACGGACTGCTCAACGCGTCCAAGCCCCCGTTCGACAACCCGTTGGCCCGCGAGGCGGCGGCGCTCGCATTCAACCGCGAGCAGGTCAACGAGATCATCAACCTGGACATGTTCGAGATCGCCAACGGTCCCTTCGGCCCCGGTGAGATCGGCTACCTGGATGACACCGGCTGGCCTGCCTACGACGCGGACCGGGCGCGCGAGCTCGCCGAGCAGTACGCGGCCGAGACCGGCCAGCCTCTCGAGTTCACCCTCACCGTCCCCAACACCCAGGAGATCATCCAGACCGCGCAACTGCTCCAGGAGCAGGGCGAGGCCGTAGGTGTGACCATCAATGTGGAGACCGTCGAGCAGGCGGCCATGATCAGCCGGGCAATCGCCGGCGACTACGAGGCCGTCGCGTTCCGCAACCACCCCGGGGGTGACCCCGACAGCCAGTACGTGTGGTGGTACGGCGGTGCTCCGACCAACTTCGGCAAATTCAACGATCCGGAGATCAACGCCCTTCTCGACGAAGGCCGCTCGACTACCGACGAGGCCCGCCGCAAGGAGGTCTACGAGGAGATCAACCGCGAGTTCGCGAAGGAGTTCTACAACCTGTGGCTCAACTGGACTGAGTGGACGATTGCCACGGCGCCGGATGTGAACGGCATCGCGGGTCCATCCAATCCGGACGGGTCGGCTCCGTTCGCGGGCCTGGCGGGCGGCCACAGCCTGGCCGGAACCTGGCTGGCGGGCTGACTCTCTGGCGCACCCTCGGCCCCTTGGCAGTCTGCGCGGCCGCGCCGGTCCTCACGGACGTGGCTGGATCGCAGAGGTCATCGCCACGGCGAGCAGTAGGTCCCGAAGGCCGGCAGCACCGGCCTACCCCCGCCGGGCCCGCAGTGTGACTAATGTAACGCCTCGCGAGTGGCAAGAATTGGCTGTTCGCCTGTCCTAGCGGGGAGACCGTCGATGACACGAATCACTGGACGCAGTCGGATCACGGCAGTGGGGGTCCTTGCGGCGGTTGCGCTGCTGGGTGCTGCCTGCGGAGGAGGTGACTCCGACGAGGCAAGCACTGACAGCGATGGGTCAGACGGCGCGGCCGCCGGCACCCCGGTGGCCGGTGGCGACCTCGTCTACGGTCTGGAGGCCGAGACCTCGGGCGGTTGGTGCCTACCCGAGGCCCAGCTTGCGATCTCGGGCATCCAGGTCGCCCGAACGATCTATGACACGCTCACGGCCCCGAACGAGGACGACGAGTACGTGCCGTTCCTGGCTGAGTCGGTCGAGCCCAACGAGGACTTCACCCAGTGGACCATCAAGCTGCGCGATGGAATCACCTTCCACGACGGAACGCCGCTCACAGCCGAGGTCGTGAAGAACAACCTCGATGCATACCGGGGCCAGTACGAGGGCCGGGCGCCGTTGTTGTTCGTGTTCGTCTTCGAGGACATCGAGTCAGTGGACGTCGTCGACGATCTCACGCTCACCGTGACGACCTCCGTCCCATGGCCAGCGCTGCCTGCCTCGCTCTACGGCAACGGCAGGATCGGCATCGTCGGCCAGGCGCAGCTCGACGACCCCGATACCTGCGACACCAACCTGATCGGGACGGGGCCGTTCATGTTGGAGGAGTGGGTGGTCAATGACCGCCTCACTGCGACCAAGAATCCTGACTACTGGCAGACCGATGACGCGGGCAACCAGCTCCCCTACCTGGACCGGATCGAGTACCGGCCCTTCGTCGAAGAGTCGGCACGTCTCAACTCGCTCGAGTCAGGTGCTCTTCAGGCGATGCACACCAACGACGCCAGCTCTATCGATCAGATCCGTGCCCAGGCTGAATCTGGCGCTCTCGGCAACGTCAACACCGGAATGTTCGAGGAGACCTCGTACGTCATGCTGAACGCGTCGAAGCCGCCGTTCGACAACCCCACCGCCCGCAAGGCGGTTGCGGCGGCGCTCGACCGTGACGAGATGCGATCGGTGTTGTACCTCGATGTCATGGAGATGGCCAGCGGCCCGTTTGCTCCCGGCAATCTCGGCTACCTGGAGGACACCGGATACCCGCAATACGATCCCGAGGCAGCTGCCGAACTGGTCGCCGCCTACGAGCAGGAGACCGGTTCGCCCCTCGAGTTCACGATCACGTCGGCAAACAGTGGCACCACCGTGCAGATAGTCAGCTTCATCCAGGAGGCCTTGGATCAGGTGGGCGTCGAGGTGAACGTGCAGCCGATCGAGCAGGCACAGCTCATCAACACCGCCCTCGGGGACGACTGGCAGGCCATCTACTGGCGGAACCACCCCGGCGGTGACCCCGACACCCAGTACAACTGGTGGTACGGGGGCTCACCGGTGAACTTCGGCAAGTTCTCGGACCCTGAGATCGATGCCCTGCTCGATCAGGGGCGCAGCGAATCCGACCCAGCAGTCCGCAAGACCATCTACGAGGATCTGAACAAGCGCTTCGCCGAGCAGGTCTGGAACGTCTGGACCAATTGGTCGGCATGGACCATCGGCACGGGCGACGACGTCAGCGGGATACTCGGTCCACAGCTGCCCGATGGGACCAGTCCTTTCCAGGGCCTTGGCGGAGGCCACCCGGTGAGCGGTATCTGGATCACCCAGTGACCCTGTCGGCGGGAGCGGGAGCGGAGGCGAACAGGTGAGCGGGGCATCCCTGCTCAAGAAGCTCGCCCAGCTGATCGTCACGGTGTTGGCCGTGACCCTGTTCTCCGCGTTTCTCCTTGAGCTCCTCCCCGGCGACCCCGTGGAGGTTCTGGTGCCCTTCGGCAGTGATGAGCAGCGCGAGTCGGTTCGTGAGGACCTCGAGCTGGACCGTCCGTTCATCGCCCGCTACAGCACCTGGCTCGGTGGTTTCGTGACCGGGGACCTCGGCAACTACTACACGGTGTCCTCCAGCCGGCCCGTCTCCGAACGCCTCGGACAGGCGTTCCCCAAGTCTGCGCAGCTGGTGGTCTATTCACAGATCCTGGCGTTGCTGATCGCGATACCCGTGGGCGTGTTCGCTGCCGCGAAGAAGGACACCTTCTTCGACAGGATGAGCAACACCACCGCATTCGCGATGCTGGCCATCCCGAACTTTGCCCTCGCGCTCGTGTTGCAGTACTACCTGGGCGTGCGCTGGAAGTTGTTACCCACCTCCGGCTACACGCCGATATCGGAAGACCCCGTCGAGCACTTCCGCCAGATGGTGTTGCCCTGCATCACCCTCGCCGTCGGGCAGATCGCCGTCTACATGCGGCTGCTGCGCTCCGACATGATCGCCACACTCCAGCAGGACTTCATCCTGCTGGCCAAGGCCAAGGGCATGCGCCCCAAGCGGATCCTCTTTCGGCACGCGCTGCGGCCCAGCTCGCTCACGCTTCTGACCGTGGCCGGCCTCAACGTCGGTACCCTGATCGGCGGTGCCCTGATCGTGGAGGTGCTGTTCCAGATTCCGGGCGTCGGGTTCATGATGCAGGAGGCCATCGGGCAGCGTCAGATCGTCGCCTTCCAGTCGCTCGTGGCGATCGTCGCCATCATCTACGTACTTGTGAACTTCGGAGTCGATCTGCTCTACACCGCCGTCGACCCGCGAATCCGAAACGAGGGATCCCGATCATGACGGACAATCCCGAGATGCACGGGCACACGGAGGCCGAGACGCCGGGTGTGGGCTTGGCCCCTTCGCTCATCGCCGAGGCGGAGGCCGTCGGGGTCGGAATCGGCGATGAGCCGCCGGAAGGGCCACCTTCTGGCCGAAAGAGGCTGGGCATCGGCGCCTGGCTGGCCATCGTCTGGCTGGGCGGCATGTTCCTGCTGGCCCTGCTGGCTCCCATCCTGCCGATCCCAGACCCCACCGAGACGTTCCCGGAGATCGCCCGCAAGGGCCCCACGAGCGGGCACCCACTGGGAGGCGACGCCCTGGGACGCGACCTGCTGTCACGGATCATCTGGGGTGGACGAGCCAGCTTCGCGGTCGGCCTGGGAGCAGTGGCGGTCGGATTGTTGATCGGCGGCTTCCTCGGTCTCATCACCGGGTTCTTCCGTGGCCGCACCGACACGATCATCACTCCGCTGATGAGCCTGCTGCTCGCCATCCCGCAGTTCGTGCTGGCGCTGTCGCTGGTGACTGTGCTGGCTTCGAGCGACGACGTCAGTTCCACCAGGCGCATCGGCGTCGTCATCATCGGCTTGGGCGTCGTATCGATCCCGATTCTCGGACGCATCACGCGTGCCAACACGCTCGCCTGGTCAGAGCGCGAGTTCGTGACCGCCGCGCAGGCCATGGGTGCCAGGAGCTGGCGGATCATGTTCCGCGACGTGCTCCCGAACGTGGTGCCGGCGATGATGTCGATTGCCATGCTCGGTGTGGGAGTCGCGATCATCGCAGAGGGTGGCCTGAGCGTGTTCGGCGTGGGCGTGCAGCTCCCCACGCCGTCGTGGGGCAACATCATCGCCGAGGCGCGTGGCCAGCTGCGCACCGCACCCCACATCGTGCTGTACACCTCGTTGGTGCTGTTCCTCACGGTGCTGTCACTCAACTTCCTCGGCGACGTGATTTCCAAGCGCTTCGAGGTACGGGAGGGCCAGCTGTGACGACAGCCACCGATTCGGCAGCTGCGGCACCGGTTCCCGGCACCGGCACCATCCTCGAGGTCGACAACCTCGCCACCACTTTCTCGAGCCCTCGCGGCAAGGTGCGCGCCGTCGATGGCGTCAGCTTCAGCCTTGAGCGCGGCCGCACGCTCGGGCTCGTCGGTGAGTCGGGCTCCGGCAAGTCGGTTCTGTCCCGCTCCATCATGGGCCTGCTGGGCAGCACGGCGGAGCGCACCGGTCGCATCACCTTCGAGGGCCATGACCTCACCCAATGGGGCGACGACGAGTACCGCTCCATGTGGGGCATAGAGATGGCGATGATCTTCCAGGATCCGATGACGGCGCTGAACCCCGTCATGAAGATCGGGCGTCAGATCACCGAATCGCTCCGCTTCCATCTCGACATGGACAAGTCGACGGCCAGGGAGACAGCGGTCGAATTGCTCCGTTCGGTGAGGATCCCGGAGCCCGAGAAGCGCTTCAGCACCTACCCACATGAGATGTCGGGCGGCATGCGCCAGCGGGTCGTGATAGCCGTGGCGCTCGCATGTGGACCCAAGCTCCTCTTCGCTGACGAGCCCACCACAGCACTGGATGTCACCGTGCAAGCCCAGGTGCTGGACCTGCTCGCTGAACAGCAAAGGGAGCGTTTCATGGCGATGGTCCTCGTCACCCACGACCTGGGTGTCGTGGCGGGCCGGGCACACGATATTGCCGTGATGTACGCCGGGCGCATAGTGGAGACCGCTCCCACGACGCGCCTCTTCGCGGACATGAAGATGCCCTACACCGAGGCCCTGCTGTCGGCGATCCCCAAGCTGACGGATGCGCCGCACACGCGGCTCGCCGCCATCGGAGGCCGGCCGCCGGATCTGGTCAACCCGCCCAAGGGGTGTTCGTTCGCGCCGCGCTGCCCGTATGCGCGTGAGCTGTGCCACACCGAGAAGCCGGAGCTGCGCGCTGTTGACGGTGACCCCTCGCACCTCTTTGCGTGCCACTATCCGGTCGACTCGCAGGAGACGTTGGAGATCAAGGACCACATGGCGGCCAGCGACATGCTGGCGGCCAGCCCGCCGCCCGATTCGGGCCCATCACCACGGACGGACAGCCATGGCGGGTAGTGGATCGTCGCACCTGCGACCCGACAGTGACTCGCTGCTGAGCGTGGAGAACCTCGTGGTCGAGTTTCCGGTGGGCCGCGGCAAGAAGGTCTCCGCCGTGTCCAATGTGAGCTTCGACCTCGTGCGGGGGGAGACGCTCGGCCTCGTCGGCGAGTCCGGATGCGGCAAGTCCACCACCGGCAAGGCCATCATGCAGCTGCCCGCGCCCACATCGGGCACGGTGCAGCTGGGCGACACCGAACTGACTCGGCTCAGGGGCGCGTCTCTTCGGGCGACACGGCCCCGGATGCAGATGATCTTCCAGGACCCGATCAGCTCGCTGAATCCACGCCGCACGGTCGCTGACATCGTCGAGGAACCACTGCGGATCTGGAAGACCGGCGACGCGGACGCCCGCAGGGCGAAGGTGCAGGAGGTGCTCACGACCGTGGGCATCGACCCCACCGCTGCCTCCGAACGCAAACCCCACGAGTTCTCGGGCGGCCAGTGCCAGCGCATCTCGATTGCCCGCGCAGTGGTGACCGACCCCGAGCTGATCATCTGCGACGAGCCGGTATCGGCGCTGGACGTATCGGTGCAGGCCCAGATTCTCAACCTCCTCGAGGACATGAAGGCCCGATACGGCCTGACCCTCGTCTTCGTGGCCCACGACCTCGCCGTGGTGAAGAACGTGTCCGACCGGGTCGCGGTCATGTATCTGGGCAAGCTGTGCGAGATCGGGCCCCCCTCTGCCCTCTACGAAGAGCCTGCGCACCCCTACACCGAGGCGTTGCTCAACGCGATTCCGGTGCCTGACCCAGCAGCCGACGTGCACGACAAGGAGCATCTCGGCGGCGACCTGCCCTCACCCATCGATCCGCCCTCGGGCTGCCGCTTCCGCACCCGCTGCGACCGCGCCACCGACATCTGCAACAAGGTCGAGCCGCAGATGCAGCCGGTCGGCGATGACCACCACGTGGCCTGTCACCATCCCCTGGTGACGCCGGTCGAGATCAGCGCCCCGCGAGCCTGACCGGGGTCTTCGTCAGGGGCTGTCGGGCCCGCGTATCTCGGTCGAGGCCGACGGGCGGCCCATCTCGGCTTCGGTGTGGTCCCTGAACCCGGCCACGAACGACAGCAGCGCCTCGATGTCCGCCGCATCCGTGGCCCATCCCACCGATGCCCGCAGCGCCGACGCGCCACTCCCACGGGTCTCCCAGAGCGTGTCGTCGAGGTCACAGAAATCGGGAGGGTCCGGCCGCTCGAAGAACGGCTCCATGTCGGCCTCGGTGAGTCCATGGGCCGCCTCACCGCAGCCAGGGTTGCAGAAGCAGCCCGAGCGCAGCGATATCCCGGCGGCAGTCGCCAGTTCCTGGACCCTGCGGTCGTGGATCTGGGTGCCGTCGCGGTCCACGATGTTGAATGCGATCGTGCCGCCCCTCGCTGTTGCATCAGCGGGGCCCAGCAGGGCGACGACGGGATTGCCGTTGGCGTGGGCCAGCTGGCTGAAGCCGTCCAGCAGCGTCTCGGTGGCGGCGGGAACGCGACGGTGGATGGACTCGATTCCTGCAGCTTCGACCGCGTCGAGACCGATCGTGATGCCCGGGATCGACGCGAAGTTGGGTGTGCCGTCCTCGAACCCGGCGTGTCCCCCGACGAGGTGGAAGGCATCCGCTGCGATCGACACCATCGAGATGGTCCCGCCTGCGAATGCCGGGCGCTCGAGTTCGGCCAGAGCGTCCCGCCGCGCCACCAAGGCACCCACACCGGTCGGGAAGCCGAACATCTTGTAGAAGCTGACGCAGGCGAAGTCAGCCTCCACTTCGGACAGGTCGAGCCGGTTCGTAGGTGCGAACGCGGCCGTGTCGAGCAGCACCCGCCAGCCGAGGTCGCGTGCCTCGGCGACCAGTTCGAGCGGATGCTGCACCCCCGAGTAGTTGGACTGCGCCGGGAAGGCGAACAGCCCGGGTGAGTCACCGGGCGGATTTGCGAGCAGGGCGCGGGTGGCCTCCACGTCCGGGCGCAGCTCCGGGGTGAGCAGGGGTGCCACAGCCATCGGAGCCCCGGCGGATCGTGCGTACTCGCGGATCCCGTTGACGGAATTGTGGTTGTCGGCGCTCCACACGTAGGGCCTATCGCCCCCGAACGGGAACGCCTCGCCCACGAGCTTGATGGCACCGGTCGCGTTCGGCGTGAATACGCACTCGTGGTCAGCAGCGTTGAAGAAGCCGAGCACACGCTTGCGGGCGGCCTCCATGAGTTCGGTGGAAGGGGTCGAGGTCGGGTTGTGGGAGTGGGGGTTGCCGAGAGTGGTCTCGCGCAGCAGATCGAAGCATGCGACGAGCTGCGACTCCTGTGCCAACCCTGAGCCGGTGTAGTCGAAGTAGCGGTGGCCGTCGCGGTCGAGGTGGGCGAACTCCGCTGCCCTCAGGGCGTCGAGTTCGGGGGTCTGCAGGTCGATCTCTGCCATGGGCTGCTCCTCAGGTCCCGGGGGTACGGGTGTCGGCTTCCTGCCAGCACCACCACGCCAGCACCGAACGATAGGGGCGGAACGGTTCGCCGACGTGGCCCAGTTCCTCCGGGGTCAGCGTCACCGAGGTGCCGGTGGCCCGCATCCACCCGTTGCGTACACCCACGTCCCCGGTCGGCCAGACATCGGTGCGTCCCAGGCTGAACATCAGGAACATCTGCGCCGACCACGGGCCGATTCCGCGAACTGACGTGAGGTGCTCGACCACGGCGTCGTCGTGCATCCGCGAGGTGGCCGCCAGGTCCAGCCGCCCGTCGATCGTGCGCTCCGACAGGTCCGCCAGTGAACGGGCCTTTGCATTCGACAGGCCGGCGCTGCGCAGCTCGTCGTGGGTGGTGGCTGCGAACGCGTGGGGGTCCACCTCCCCCACCAGGTCGATCACACGAGACCAGATCGTGCCCGCAGCCCGGCCGCTCAGCTGCTGGAAGGCGATGGCTCGCGCGAGCATCTCGAACCGGTCAGCGGGCCGGGTGCGGCGAATCGCGCGGGGTGGTCCGTGCGTTGCGTACAGCTTCGCCGCAATGTCGGAGCGCGACGCCAGGTCTTCGGCGGCCGTCCCCCAGTCCTTGGGCCCACGCGCGCTTCGTGTCCTGCCGGGCCGAACCATGCCCGAAGCATGCCACCACGGCGGCTGTGTGCCCGCACGCCGGGTGTGGTTGTATCGGCCGCGTGCAGTTGAACATGGCGGCGATCAGCGAGGCGGTGGGCGCAGCTCGCCCCGAGAACGACGCCCTGCTGTTCCGTGACAAACGGATCACATGGGGCGAGCTCAACGACCGCACGCGCCGCCTTGGGGCAGTGCTGCACGGAGCCGGTCTGGGGCCCGTGGGCACGCTGGGAGACAGGTCCCGTTGGGAAAGCGTGCATGACCACGTAGCGCTCTACCTGCACAACGGCAACGAGTACCTCGAGGGGATGCTCGGCTCATGGAAGGCGCGTTGTGCACCGTTCAACGTCAACTACCGCTACATCGCAGAGGAGCTCACATACCTGCTCAATGACTCAGCTGCACGCGCGGTGATCGTGCACGAGTGCTTCGCGCCGACGCTCGCGGCGGTTCTCCCCACCCTTGAGTCACCACCGGTTCTGGTGCTGCAGGTTGCCGACGGCTCCGGGCACCCGGTGGATTCCGGCCTGCTGCCGGGCGCGGTCGACTACGAAGCGGCGCTCGCTGCGGCCACGCCCGAGCTCCCGGCAGAGCTGATTGCCGGCTGGTCCGGCGACGACCTGTACCTCTGCTACACCGGCGGCACCACCGGCATGCCGAAGGGTGCGATGTGGCGCCAGGAGGACTTCCTCATCGCGGCGCTGGGCGTGCGCAGGCGCGACGGTTCCGAGTACGCGTCGATGGATGAGCTGGTCGCCCGCGCACGGGGCTCGGTCAGGGCCCTACCGGCTCCGCCCCTGATGCACGGCGCTGCGCACTGGAACGCGCTGTCCTGCTGGGTCGCCGGCGGCACCGTGATCATCCAGGACCATCCGGAGCACTTCCGGGCCCCTGACGTGCTCGACACGGCCCGGCGCCACGGAGCCACCTCGCTGCTCATCGTGGGCGATCCGATGGCCCGCCCGTTGGTCGACGAGCTGGCGGCCCGCTCCCATGACCTTTCCTCGGTGAGGCACATCCTCTCGGGCGGCGCGGTGCTCTCGCCGCGGTCCAAGGCCGAGCTGCAGGAACTGATACCGGGCGTCACCATCGTTGACGTGCTCGGTTCCACCGAGTCGGGCCGCCAAGGTGTCGCCACCACCGCGCCGGGCGGCGACCCGCGCAGCGGGTTCTCGCCCGCGGCAACCTCCGTGGTGCTCAGCGACGACCTGTCGACCCGCATCGAGCCCGGAGACGACCACCTCGGCTGGTTGGCCCAGGGCGGCCGGGTCCCACTCGGCTACCTCGGCGACCCCGACAAGACGGCTGCAACGTTCCCCGAGGTGAAGGGGAATCGGTACGCGGTGGCAGGTGACCGCGCGCGCTGGACCCCCGCCGGCGCAATCGAGCTGCATGGCCGCGACTCGGTGTGCATCAACACCGGTGGCGAGAAGGTGTTCGCCGAAGAGGTCGAGACCGCCCTCAAGACCCACCCGGCGGTCTGGGACGCTGTGGTCTGTGGCCGGGCGAGCGAACGCTGGGGCCAGGAGGTCGTGGCGATCGTGGAGCTGCGCGACGGGGAGTCGCTCGACGACGCCTCGCTGTTGGACGCCGCGGGCGAGCACATCGCCCACTACAAGCTCCCCAAGCAGATCCTGAGGGTGGGCGAGATGGTTCGCTCCCCTTCCGGCAAGGCCGACTACAGGTGGGCCGCCTCGATGGCTGCAGATGACTGAGACCGCTTCGCGCGACTGGGAGCTCGAGCAGCCATATGACCTCGTGGGAACCATGCGCGCGCTGGCCGACAGTGCGTCGGATCCTACGTGGCACGTGGATGAGGCCGGCGACGCCACCCTGGCCGTGCGCGCCATGTGGACAGCAGACGGACCCACAACGGTCGAGTTCCGGAGCCGCCGCAGGCCGCGGGGAGCCACCACCGAGCTGACGGCGACTGCCTACGGCCCGGGAGCGAACTGGGTGGCCGGGCGAGCCGACTGGATGGCCGGCCTGCACGACGACCCGGCCATTCCGGCAGCGGACGTGCATCCGGTGGTGCGTTCCGCGGCCAGGGGGCAGAGCGGGGTGCTGATGGCCCGGTCCTTGAGCCTGTGGGACGTCGTGGTCCCGACCGTGCTCGGCCAGCGCGTCACCAAGGCCGAGGCTCATCGATCCTGGCGAGGCCTGGTGGCCGGCCACGGCTCGCAGGCCCCGGGCCCACACGATGTGCGTCTGGCCCCTTCGCCTCGCACCGTGCTCGACCTCGGCGATGCCCACTGGCACACCCTCGGTGTAGAACGACGCCGTGCGGATGCCGTGCGTGGCATCATCCGGCGCCTGGACACCCTCGAGCGCGTGGCAGGACCGCCGCAGGCCCCGGATGTCTCGCGGACATCGGAATTCCGGCGTGTGGCCGAGACAATCCCGGGAGTCGGTGAGTGGACCTCCACAGCCCTCGCCGCTGCCGTGCTCGGTGATCCCGACGTGGTGTTGCTCGGCGACCTTCACCTACCCAACGGCATCTGCTTTGCCCTCGCCGGCGAACACCGCGGCAGCGACGAACGCATGCTCGAGCTGCTGGAGCCCTTCCGGCCGCAGCGCGGACGCGTCACGCGGCTGCTCAAGACCTCCGGCATGGCATCCGCGCCAAGACGCGGACCGAGGTACAACCCGCTGCCCATAGCCGAGATGTGACGCCTCCGGTGCCCCCCGAGGTCAGTCCTTGGTGGCTACGGCGTTGGGCGTCACGTTCATCTTCGGCTCGTACTCCGCCGCGGCCACTTCACGGGCATCCGCACCGACCGTCGCCCGCAGCACGTCACGGCAGGTTCCACAGGGACCGTAGAAGTGCTGCTCGACGCCCTGTCCACAGCGCGGGCATGCGAAGCCAAGCGGCTCTTCGCCTTCCGTACCGACCGTCTCCACAGATTCGGGGCTCATCTGCACATCATGCCCCCAATTCGTGCACCGGTCGCGGACAGGGTTTTGACTCTGGTTTCCCACAGGCGCACCGTGCGACGGTCAGGGCATGCAGAGCACCTCCGCGATGAGCGAGACCCCGATGAGCGACACAGTCCCGATGAGCGAAACATGCCCCACCCACAAGCCGATCTCCTACACCGTCACCCTGCGAGACGGCGTCGAGGAACGGGTCGTGGGCGCCGATGCCTACCAACAGGAGCAGTCGATGACCACGTTCTTCCGCACCGAAGGGCGCCGGACCGTCGACTGCTGGGCGGTACGGATGGCCAGCTTCCGCACCGACAACATCCTGGCGGTGCGCCGCGAGGAAGCTGCCCTCGGCGCTGCCCAGCAGGAGTCGGTTCCTGAGCAAGTGTGACGGGATGGTTACGAAACAGGGGTGCCGAAGAAGTATCGTTCGGTGCCCGGCCCTCTCCCCGATCCCGGCCGCAGGCTGCCCCAGATGACGAAAGACCCCAACGACAACATCGTCGTGATCGGCGCCGGACCTGCCGGGCTGACCGCCGCGTACGAGCTGGCCAAGGCCGGACGCACCTGCGACATCGTGGAAGCCACTGACGTCGTCGGCGGCATCTCGCAGACCGCCACCCGCGAGGGGTGGCGCTTCGACATCGGCGGCCATCGCTTCTTCACGAAGGTCAAGCCGGTCGAAGCCCTGTGGCACGAGATCCTCGAAGACGACGAGTTCCTCACGCGACCCCGCATGAGCCGCATCTACTACCAGGGCAAGTACTACGACTATCCGATCCGCCCCATGAACGCACTGCGCAACCTGGGCTTCATCGAGGCGGTCCGCTGCGTCGTGTCGTACCTGTGGGCGAAGGTCCGTCCGCCGAAGGACCAGAGCACCCTCGAGGGATATGTGGTGGCCGACTACGGCCGCCGCCTCTATGACCACTTCTTCAAGACCTACAACGAGAAGGTCTGGGGCGTGTCCCCATCGGAGCTGTCAGCAGACTTCGGGGCGCAGCGGATCAAGGGCATGTCACTGTTCCAGGCCGTCTGGGAGCCGATCCGCTCCAAGTTGTTCGGCCGACGCGACGGCTCCAAGCAGGTCACCAGCCTCATCGAGGAGTTCCAGTACCCCAAGTACGGCCCCGGGATGATGTGGGAGCGCTGCGCGGAGATCGTGGACGAGAAGGGTTCACCGGTCCACTTCAACCAGCAGGTCACGTCCGTGCGCCGCGACGACAGCGGTGCCACCGCGGTGGTCGCAGTCGACCCCGACGGCAACGAGACGGTGCACCCTGCGGCCGAGGTGATCTCCTCGATGCCGTTCGCCACGCTGGTCAAGGTGCTCGATCCCCCGCCACCGGCCGAGGTGATCGAGGCCGCAGAGGGCCTGGGCTTCCGGGACTTCCTCACGGTTGCCCTCGTGGTCCCCGAAAAGGACGGCTTCCCGGACAACTGGATCTACATCCACTCCCCCGACGTCGAAGTCGGCCGCATCCAGAACTTCGGCCAGTGGTCTCCCTACATGGTCAAGGACGGCCGCGCCTGCCTCGGACTCGAGTACTTCGTGTTCGAGGGCGACGGCATGTGGACCAAGGACGATACCGACCTGATCGAGCTCGCCAAGAAGGAACTGGGCCTGCTCGGCCTGACGGACCCGGCCACGGTCGAGGCCGGGTACGTGGTGCGCATGCCCAAGGCGTACCCCGTGTACGACGAGGGCTACCAGGCCAAGGTGAAGGTACTGCGTGAATGGCTGACCACCGAGGTACCCAACGTCCACCCGATCGGGCGCAACGGGATGCACAAGTACAACAACCAGGACCACTCGATGCTCACGGCGATGCTCACTGTCAGCAACATCACCGAGGGCACCGACCACGACATCTGGTCGGTCAACGTCGAGGCCGACTACCACGAACAGGACAGCGATCCGGCGGACTGGGTCGGCACCGCCGACAACGGTTCCAGCGGCCGCGACGCGCCGGTGACTCCCAGGCGCTGAGTCAGCCCGGCGACGGTGCGCCGGTGCGCGCGACCTCGGCTACCTGCGGGCCGAGCCAGTCGGCGATCAGCAGCGAGTAGTCGTCACGGAAGTGCAAGCCGTCGTCGCGCTTGGCGGGGTCGAGTTCACCTCCAGGCTGCGCCGCGAGCCAGGCCTGGAAGTCGACGAGCGTCGCCACTCCCGGTCGCAGCGCCACGGCCTCGGCCATGATCTCGTTGAGGCGGTCCACGCGTGCAGGATCCGACTCCGGGAGGCCGGTGTAGCCCTGGTCCCTGCCGGCCTCGAAGTGCGGGTAGGTGAGAAGGACCACTGTGGCGCCGCGTGCGGAGAGAGTGTCGATCGCCGACAGCATCTCCGCCAGCAGGTAGCGGTCGACCACCGTGTCGCCGATGTTGCGGAACCGGTCGTCACCGGGCAGGCGACGGTCGACGACCTCCCAGATGCCGGAGGTCAGAACGACCACCTCCGGGTCGCTCGAGGCCACCCACTCGGGGTACTGGGTGGCCCAGTCGCACTCGGGACCGAATGACTCCAGATCGCGCAGGAACCGGTACTGGCCGCCACGCGCGATCGGGCAACCGAGCTGACCCGCGGACTGCACCCGCACGCCGCTGTTGCCACGCGACCACTCGGTGAGCCCGTAGCCGATGTTGAAGGCAACCGAGTCGCCGACCACGAGAACATCCGCCGTGCGGCCCGGTGGGGCGGTCCTGCGCGCAGTGACCGGGGGCGCCGGGGGCAGAGGTGTCTCTGCTGCTACCTGAGAGGCCGGATCAGGCCTCTCCAGCGGTGGGCGGGCCCCGGCCACGTCCGACGCAGTCGTTGCCGCCAACTGCGACATGCCGACCTCGGTGAGGCCGACTCCGTCGGCAGCACGGCGCTGGGGGTCGAATTCGCCGCCGGGCCATGCCGCGATGGCGTCGGCTGCCTCGAGGATTCCTGCACCCGTGGCCTCTGCTGCCACACGAATGATCTCGTTCCAGCGGTCGATCCGCGCTGGGTCATTGGCCGTGTACCCGTTGCCCGGAGCACCCTGCGCCGCTGCCTCGGAAGCCCGCACAGCAAGGCCCGCGCGTTCGGGATCGGCGGGCAGGACGGGCGCGACGGCCGGTGGCGCCGGCCGCGTGTCGTTCATGTGGGGGGCAGTCGCCAGCAGCACCGCAGCACCGCCCGAGGACAACTGCTCCACGAACCCCGTCACTTCGGTGAGCAGGAAGTCGTCGAGCCCGGGCATCCCGATCGACTCCCATGGCGCCTCGGGCGCGAGACGACGATCCGACACGTCCCGCAGTGCCGAGTCGACGATCACGACGTCGGGCTGCTCCTGGGCGACGAAGGCCAACCACTGCTCCTTGACCTCTCCGCACCGGTCGGTGTCGCCTTCCACGGCCCCGCTGCTCAACTGCACGTAGCCGCCGAGCGCGAGCCCGCAACCGGGAGCCGATGCGACCTTCACCTCGAGGGGGTGGGCGTCGGTGCCCCCCTCGCCGTCCAGCAGGTCCCAGGACGCGGCCAGCTCGTCTCCCAGCACCACCACCCTCGTCGGAGCGGGAGGCAGTGTCGTCGTGGTGGACGGGGCCGCGGCGGCGGCTTCGAGGCGTGAGGGTTCCGGCAGGTCGGAGGTGACCAGGAACGTCGAGAGCAGGATCAGTGCGACCGCGGGAAGCGCCGCTCGGGCTGCGAAGCGGCCGACCACCTTGGGACCGCTGCGGATCGGCATTTCCAGCAGCTTGAACATCACCACCGAGCCGGCCAGCGTGACGGCCATGCGAAGCGCGAACAGCGGCCACTGGCCCCAGCCCACCCTCGTGGGAGTCAGCCAGAGGAACACGGGCCAGTGCAACAGGTAGACGCCGTAGCTGATACGCCCGAGCGCCACGATCGGCCTCAGCGCAAGTGCCTGTGCGAGCAAGCCGCCCTGCAGTGCCCCCACGATCAGTGCAACGCTCGCCCCGGCCGTCAGGAGCAGGCCCCACGGGTACAGCCACCCCGACTCCACCGTGGCTGTGAACCACAGCACGGCCGATGCGGCGAGGCCAATGAATCCCAGCGCGTCGAAGATCCGCCGCCGCCGGGTTGTGGAGCCGCGGATGAGGCGCAGGCCGACACACGCCAGCAGCGCTCCCGCCACGAGTTCCGCGAGGCGGGTATCGGTGCCGAAGTAGGCCCGCGCCACCGACTCCCGGGCCAGGACGCCGTTGAGCACCGCTGACGCCGCGCCGGCGATCACCAGCACGGTCACAAGGAGGCGTAGCGGGGTGGCCGAGGGGCCTTCACGGGTGCGCGAGCCCCGGGCCACGGAGCGCTGTCGAGATGCGCCGAGCGCCCACAACACGACAACCGGGAGGATCAGGTAGAACTGCTGCTCGACCGCCAGGCTCCAGAAATGCTCGATAGGCGATGGAGCTTCGAACTGAGCGCCGTATGTGCGGTCCTGGAAGATGAAGTGCCAGTTGGCCAGCTCTGCGATCGCCCAGGGGACGTCACCGCGCAGGTCGCGCAGCTGCGAGGTGTTCCAGATCCCGAGCCACCCCATCGTGACGACGAGCATGAGGGTGAACCAGGAAGCCGGCAGGAGCCTGCGGAAGCGCCGTGAGAAGAACCCGCGTACGCTGATGGCCCCCGATCGTCGCCACTCCTGCAGCATCAGCGAAGTGATCAGGAACCCGGACAGGGTGAAGAAGGCCGAGACGCCGAGGAAGCCGCCCTTGGCCCAGTCGAAACGGGCGTGGAAGAAGAGCACCGCGAGCACCGCCACGGCCCTGAGGCCATCCAGCGCCGGCTCGTAGCCAAGTGGCACGTGGCCACCCGGCTGTCTGTCGCGGTTCCTGCGGCGTACGACGGGCTCGCGGTCGCTGCTGGCTGGCTGCGACTCTGGACCCGGGAACTCGTCAGCCATCGCCTGGTGGCGGGCCCGCGACCGGGGTACCTGTCGGTCGCACCCTCGAGTGAAGGTAACGTCCCGCCGACGTCTCCCTGAATCGTCCAGTTATGACCGGCGCCCTCAGCGACAGGCCCCACCAGGTGACGCGCAGCTCGGTCTCGACCATCGTGCGCACCACGGCCATCTTCGAGGCCCCCTCGACGCGGTCGAGGAACGTGATCGGGATCTCTGCGACCCGTACGCCCGCCGCGGACAGCCGGAATGCCGTTTCGATCTGGAACAGGTACCCGTTGGCCCGGGTGCCGTCGATGTCGATGCGCTCCAGCACCTCGGCGGAATAGGCACGAAACGCGGTGGTTGCGTCATTGAATGACAGCCGCAGCATGCGCCGTGCATAGGTGTTGCCCAGCCGCGACAGCGTGCGCCGGAACCACGTCCAGTTGGGCACCGAGCCGCCGGGCACGTAGCGCGACCCCACAACCACTTCGATGCCGTCGCGGAGTCCACCGAGCAGGTCCGGCAGGACCTCGGGGTCGTGTGAGAGGTCCGCATCCATCTGGGCGATCACGTCGTGGCCCGCGTCGAGGGCATGGCGGAACCCGTGGCGGTAGGCGGCTCCCAGTCCTGCCTTGCGTGCACGGTGCAGGACCTCGACCCCGCCGATCTCGGCACCGACCTTCTCGGCGATCTCACCGGTGCCGTCGGGGCTGTTGTCGTCAACGATCAGGATCGACACGTCGGGCTCGACCGCGCGCACCTCGCGCAGGAGCTTCTCGACATTTCCCGCCTCCTGGTAGGTCGGTACGACGATGACCGTGGACACCGCCCAACAGTACCGGCCGACGCCCACCAGTCAGAAGCACGGTGGTTGCGTCGCTGGTGTGGGCGCTCAGGTGGGGGTGCACCTTCGGTAGAGCAGGAAGGTTCCGGCATCGAGCACCACGCAGAACTCCTCGCGCACGACGTCGTTGGCGGCCTGCGATCGCCCCATCCTCGAGTCGTTGGGCTCGTCCCAACCCGACCACGCATCCGACAGGATCAGCCAGTCGGCGCCGGCCACCTCCTCAGCGAGGCCGCTGCCTTCGGCGTCCGCTATGCCCGGGTCCATCTCGATAAACCTTGTACCCACCTCGAGTTCGGGGAACAAGTGGTAGAAGAACGCGTCGCTGTAGTTGGCCCTCGACAGGTCGAGCGGTCCCACGACCAGTGAATCACCCGGCTCCGCCAGCGCGTCCAGTTCATCCACCACGGTCTGTGCATCGGCCGCACCGTCCGCGTCGCCGAAGGGGAATGTGCGACCTTCGCGCTCGATCGGGAACCCGAACCTGTTGACGCCGAAGCTCTGGCCGACAAGATCCGTGTACGTGCGAACCGGGTAGAACGGGATCACGAGCACGAGCACTGCAGCGACCGCACCGATCCCCCACGCAACCCGAACAGCTGCCGATGTCGCCGGGCGGTACTCGGCAATCACTATCGCGATCGCAGCGATCGCTAGCGGGAACGTCACACCGGTGACCCACGACAGGTGCGCGGTGTCGGGGCGCTGGATCGCCTGTTGCAGCAGGGCCGCGCCGAACAGCGCGGCGGGCCAGTAGGAACCGGCGCTCACTGACGCGGGCTGCCGCTTGCGCAGCTTCCAGGCGGCGAACAGCACCAGCGCGATCGACAGGGGAACGAGCCAGAACCAGATTGTGATCTGCTGGGAGATGCCCGGCATGGGCAAGGGCCAGCCGCTGGTTCGCAGCGTGCCGGCGCGCTGCAGGAATCCGTCGACCTCTGACCAGCTGGGTGGGATCGGCAGCGACCGGCCGCCCCGTAGTTCGAAGACCGGTTCGAGGAACATGCCCTCGATCGACTCCCCGATGCCTGACCGCAGCAGGTGCGCGATCCACAGCAGGGATGCGCCCAGGAAGCCCCACACGAGAGGTGACCGCTGCCCCTTGGGCAACTGGAGCCACCATGCACCCAGACCGAGCAGTACTGCCAGCACGAGGTCCGGCCGGTAGAGCAGCGCGAGGGCACCCAGCACACCGGCCAGGGCGAGCAGGTTCCTGCGCGCCGGCGAGCCCTCTTCACGCCTCGAGGCGCCGGACGCGACGGCCAGGGCCGCCAGCCCGAGTGCCAGTGCGCCGTTCCATGCCATGGCGGACAGCCCGAGTGGGCCGATCAGGATCACCACCGACGTGACCGCACCGGCGGTCGCGATCGTGCGGCCGAAGGGCCGCAGCAGGAACCACAGTGAGTACGCGATCGCCGCGTGCTGCAGGAGGCCGACCAGGCGTTCCACGTACAGGTGCGTGCCGAAGACCTCGTAGATGGCCGACAGCGCGTAGATGGCGCCCGGACCGTAGAGGTGAAGGAAGTCGCGGTGCGGCACCTGTCCCTGCAGGATCTGCTCGGGGAACACGAGCATGAATCCCTCCTCCATGGGAGGCCCCTGGTAGCGCATCAGGCCCCAGACGGGAAGCAGGAGCGCGACAGCGACGATGCCGAGGCCGACCGCGTCTCGGCGGTCCATGGGCCCGGGGATGCTCTCGTCTGCCACGGCGCACAAGCATCGCACAGCCGCCGACCCCCGCCGGTGTCCCGGAACCAGGCCCGGAGCACGTAGATTCGCCATCGCGATGACCTCCGGCACCGAATCCTCCACCGACCGAGGTGCAGGTGCCGTCGTGCGCGATGCGGCGGTGCGTCGTCGAGCGGTCAGCCGCCGGTGGTGGGTACTGGCGCTCTGCTGCGCCGCCTGCACACTTCCGCTGCTGGTTGCAGCTATCGCCCTCGGCGCGCGGGGTTGGACTCCGGTCGGCGAGTTCGCGCAGGCCGAATTGCGTGTCCGCGACTTCTGGGCACATCCGCCATCACTCGGAGCCGTGGGAAGGCTGCGCACCGAAACCGACGTGAGCTCCCACCCCGGCCCCTCGGCATGGTGGGCGATGTACCCCGTCTATGCCCTGCTCGGCCGCTCAGCGGCGGGCCTCTCGGCCGCCGTTGCAGCAACAGCCGCAGCCTGGTTGGTTGGGTCTCTCGCAGTCGTGTGGCGGCGCGCTGGTGACACCCTCACCGTGTTGCTGGCCCTCGGAGCCCTCGGATTGATCGCCGGCCTCGGACCGTCGGCGTTCGTCGAGCCGTGGAATCCGTGGTTCACGGTGATGCCCTTCCTCTGCATGGTCATGGCGGTGTGGGCGGTGATCGACGGCAGTCGCTGGGCGATCGTGCTCGTGGCCGCCGCAGGTACCTACTGCGTGCACGCACACTTCGGATACACCCCACTCGTGGCAACTCTGGGCGCGACGGCCCTGGTGGGCCTGTGGTGGAGCGGACCGCGGGCTCGGGGCGCCGAGGCGGGCCGGTGGCGCGCGGTTCTCTGGCCGGTGGCTGTGGCAGCGGGCCTCACCGCCGTGATGTGGCTGCCGCCACTGTACGAACAGCTCACCGGGGACCCCGGGAACATCGGGATCATGGTCTCGGCGTACAGCCAGCAGACCGACGCGGAGCCGGAACTCGGAGTCGCAGGTGCCATCAAGCTCGTCGCCGCATGGTCCGACCCGCGCACCCCCTGGCTGCTGCTCGACGACCCCCGCCCCACCGACCGGGGCGTCGGTCTCGGCACGCTGCTGTTCCTGGGTGTCTGGGCGGGCGCAGCATGGGTTGCCTGGCAGGGCAGGGCCACCCGCAGACTGCGGGCGGCAGCACAACTGCAACTGGTCTGTGCTGCCGGATGGCTCGCCGCCCTGGTCGCGTCGTCGCGCATCCCGGGCGAGGTGTTCGGCTACCTGGTTATCTGGCTCGCGGTCCTCGTGACCGCCACCATGGTGGCGATCGCCTGGACTGCGTGGCTGAACCTGAGCGGCGACCGGCCCGCCGGATGGCCCCACGGAGCGCGTCTCGCAGCGGTGACGGTGCTGGGAGTCGGGTCACTCGCGACTGCGGCTGCGTTCTCCGACCCCGATGTGCCTGCTGCACAGCTGTCCGATGTGGCAGATCACCTGGTCGGCGCTGCGTTCGAGGCGTTGCCCGGTGGCGACACGTTCGTCTTGCGCTGGGAGGACCCCCTCGCCTTCGGTGGCATCGGCACTGCAGTCCTGTCCGAACTCGAGCGGCGTGGCGTGCACGTCGGGGTCGACCGCCGTCTGTCCGCCGAGATGCGCCCGCACCGTGTGATCGCGGATGGCACCGCCGATGCGGCGATCTGGGTGGTGACCGGCGACGCCATCCGCCTCTGGAAGGCGCTCCCGGATGCCGAGGAGATCGCCTATCGGGACCCACGAAGCGACGCCGACATCCAACGCCAGGAAGCGCTCGCCACCGAGATCGAGGCCGCATTGGAGCAGGCGGACGCAGCCGAGCTGGTGGCAGAGCTCCCACTCAACCAGTGGGCAGTCCGCTCGGATCCGCGGGTCGGCCCGGCGATCGACGAGCTCATCGACGAATACACGGCCATCGGCCTTCCGACGGCCGTCTTCCTCGCCCCGACTGGGCAGGCCCGGCCCGCGCCCTAGTACCGTGCAAGGGCCATGGTGGAGGGTGTGCTGTGAGCACCACCGACGAGCGCACCGACGTCGACCCACTGGTCGATGACGATGTCGGGAAAGCGCATCCGCAGCACGGTAAGGACGCGCCCGGCGACGAGCCGGCAGCGGTGTCGCCCGCGCCGGCGCACACATCGCTTCCGCACCAGCCGGCACTCGACGGACTGCGCGGCATCGCAGTCGCGGCGGTGGTGCTCTACCACGGGGCTGCCGCCAACGGCATCGGCTGGCTGGAGCCCGTCACCAAGGGTGGCTACCTGGGTGTATCGGCGTTCTTCACCCTGTCGGGCTTCCTGATCGCTTCCCTGCTGCTCGAAGAACGACGCAGCACCGACGGCGTGTCGCTGGCCGGCTTCTGGGAGCGCCGGGCCCGTCGCCTGCTGCCGGCGGTCCTCGTGACCATCGCGGCCGTACTCCTGCTCACGCCCATCATCGGCACCGCCTCACAGCTCGCCAGCCTGCCCGGCGATGCCCTTGCCTCTCTGTTCTACGTGGCCAACTGGCGGTTCGTGTTCGACGGGTCCGACTACAGCGCGATGTTCGCCGGCGACCCATCGCCGCTGCGTCACGTGTGGAGCCTCGCGGTCGAGGAGCAGTGGTACGTCCTGGTGCCGCTGGCCGCACTGCTCGTGGCCCGTACCGGCTGGGGCAGGCCCGGTCGCCGACGGCGCGACCTGACGCTGTTGCTCACGGCTGTGACCGTGGGGGCGACAGCCTGGATGGTGCTCGTTTCCGCCGGCAGCTGGGACAACAGGGCCTACATGGGCACCGACACCCGCCTCGCCGAGATGACCGTCGGAGCGGTCGCCGCCACGCTGCTGGGGCGCCGCTTCGCCATGGCACCCCGAGGCCAGCGCCGGATGCGGCACCTGGCGCCGTTGGCCCTCGTCGCGCTCCTCGTAGCGTGGGCGTTCACCCCCATAACGGCCTCATGGCTGTACCGCGGAGGCCTCACCCTGCACGCCGTGGTGGTGGCGGCGTTGCTCGTGGCCGTCGTTCAGCCCCGTGGTGCGGCCCGCTGGCTGCTGTCCAGGAGACCACTGGCCGCCCTCGGCCGGGTCTCATATGCGGTCTACCTCTTCCACTGGCCGATCATCTGGTGGCTGGGCCCGGACCGACTCGGCATCGGCCCCACGGCCGCGTTCGCCGTGCAGGTCTGTCTCACGCTGGTCCTCGCGGCCATCTCGCTATGGCTGCTGGAGCGTCCGATCCGGAGCCGACGCGTGCTGCTTGGCTACCGCGGTTGGGCAGCGATGTTCGCCGCCTTCGCCATCGTGATCGGACTCGTCGCGACCTTGCCCGAACCAGAGCGCTCCGAGGTGATCGCCCTCGGCAGTGGCGTCGACGTGGCGATCCCCACGACCACGGTCGCTCCGGCCACCCCTTCGGAGCCGGACACGGCAGTCGCCACCACCGCTGCACCCCCACCCCCTCCGATGCGGATCATGGTCGTGGGCGACTCGTTCGCGGAGTCGATCCTCATCGGGCTGCAGCGTTGGGCGCTGACCGACGGCGGAGCCGCAGTGATGGACGCGACCATTCCTGCCTGCGCGTTCGGGCGTGGCGGCTCCAACAAGGGTGTGGGCATACGTCGCACGGAGTCCCAGGAGTGCCGCAACCGCGACGCCATGCTCACCGAGGCGCTCACGTCGTTCGACCCCGAACTGGTGCTGGTGGCCGGCGGCATGTGGGACGTCACCGACCGCAAGCCCTCCGGGTTCCGCCGCTGGACCAGGATCGGCAACCAGGCCTACGACGAGTACCTCTTCGGCGAGCTCAGCCACCTCGTGGATGTGCTCGCGGCCGGCGGTCAACCCGTTCTGTGGGCCAACTCACCGCACTGGGACCCGGTGCCGGGTTCGGTGATCTTCATGGGGCATCCGCCCTACAGCGAGGCCGACCCCGCCCGCGCGGATGCCTACAACGACATGCTGGCCGCGCTCGACACGGCCCGCCCCGAGGTCGAGGTGCTCGACATCGCCGCATGGATGAACTCCCAGCCCGGCGGTGAGTTCGACCCCGCGCTGCGACCCGACGGGGTGCACTTCAGCGAGGCGAGCACAGACGTCGTCGCCGCGTGGCTGGGCCCGGCCCTGCTCGAGCGCTACAGGTCCTGACCACGGGCACTCCCGCGATCCACGGGATCAGGACGGGAAGAACGAGCCGCCGAACGCGTCGGGCGGGTCGGGGTCATTGAAGCGCCCCTTGCGTGACAGCGGCCCATACATCGGGGTCTCGGAGAAGGGCAGCTTCCACCAGATCCGCGGCCCGATGTTGATGTAGTTGAACGACTGGTAGATGTTGAAGCCCACGCCGTGGTGCCAGAAGATCGACGGCACGTTGTCGGAGAGAACGTGCGTGTAGCCGTAGCGGTAGCCGCGGTCCTGCAGGAGCGTGATCGTGTGCCACGCGACGAAGTTGCCGATCTTGCCCCGGCGGTGGTCGGGGTGCAGGAACAGGTCGAACCCGTAGACCTCTTCGCCCGGAATCACGGTGAGGTTCATCACCCCGTTGAAGAGGCCCTTCGTCGACGCCGACGCCAGCCAGAAGTGGCCGATCACGTCGTCGTTGTACAGCAGCACGAGCGCGTACCAGTCACCGCGGTCGAGTTTCTCGATGGCCATCCGTCGCTGCCAGCGCGGCGTGATCTTCGGCACCAGCGGGTGGTCGCCCGACTCCACCACAACGTGGCTGTACTCCTCGCCGAGCTCCACCTTGTCGGGTGTGGTCAGCGGCAGGTCGATGTAGGTCACGTAGCCCGAACCGACCTTCGGCTTGTAAGACTTGACCAGCTCAACGAGCTTCTGCAGTTTCCCCACGACCAGAGGATTGCTCAGCTGGGCGCGCTTTCCCAATCGCCACGCCTTCGTCTGAACGCAACTGCGACGGCAAGCCCTGCGAATACCGCGAACAGCGGCGTGGTCGGGACCTTGAACCGCGGATCACCGAAGAACAGCACGGGCACGACGATGCCGGCGATGGTGAGTCCGACGAGCGCCAACGTCGCAGCGTCGCCGCGGTGCCGCCACCATCGACGGACCCCCATCACCAGCCCGACAGCTGCCGCCACCATGATCAAGGCGTACCCAACGTGGGCGAACGTCAGCCAGGCGCCGCGCCAGGGGCTGTCGAGCACCACGTCGGCACCGTAGGACCCTCCTGCCACGAGGCCGTCGTCATCACTGCGGAAGGTGTAGAAGAGCTTGCGGGCGCTCAGCCAGGGCAACGAGAGCGGCTCGTCGAGGATGTGGTCGGTGGCGAGCCGGCGTGTCTCGGAGTTACGGCGCAGCTCGGCCTCCTTGCCGTCGTTCCAGAACTCGCCGGTGTCGCAGTACTCGATCGGGAACTCGAAGCTGCCGCGCGCTCCCGGGTGGAAGCCGATGCACAGGTTGTCGCCCCCGTTGGTGGAGATCGGCACCGCCTCTCCCAACACGGATGCGTTGCGGATCGTCCACGGCACCACGAACACGCCGACAGCCACCGCCACTGCTGCTGCCAGGCCGACGATGCGCCGCCATCCGAGGCCTGCCAGAAGCCACGCAAGGGCCACCAGCGGCAGACCCAGGAGCACCTGTGGCCGCACCATCGTGGCGGCTCCTGTGGCCAGCGCCGCCACGACGAGGGCCACCGAGCGGGCTCGTCCCGCTTCCGGTTCGACTGCGACGCGCGTCAGGGCCGCCACCGCCACCGCGAACAGGGCCACGAACAACGACTCGGACAACCAGGCCGCCGCGTAGGTGACCAGGTTGGGCCAGCAGGCCAGCACCAGGCCGCCCACCAGGCCGGCGAGGCGCCCCGTGGCCCCGCCGAAGGCCCAACGGGCGGTGAACACCACCGCCATCGCAGCGACTGCCCACAGCAGCGACTGCGCGAGGCCTACGAGCAGGTCGACGTGCCCGTCGAGGCCCAGCACGTCGGCCACCTTGTAGATCGCTCCCAGGAAGAACGGGTAGCCCGGCGGGTAGTAGGCGGTCGGTTCGTCAACAAGGGACTGGTAGCCGCGACCGTTGGATATCCGGATCGCGTAGCCGTGGTAGAGGAACGGGTCGGACAGGCCGCTCGGCAGGCGCACGAAGGCCGCCACCCAGACGGCCCGCAGGCCGAAGGCCACGCCGCCCACCAACCACACGGCGGTGTCGAAGCGCAGGGTCGGCGCGTCCTCGGCGCGACGCCGGCGGCGAACGGGCGCGACCTGCGGCGCGTCCGCGCTGTGGCCCTCTGTGTCCGGCACCTGTGGCACGCGCCGACCATAGACGGCCCGCCCAGAGGCCTCCGGTAACCTCGCTCCCGTCGTGGACGAACCGGCCGGCGAGCAGCCGCACCCTTCCCCCGCCCCTGGACCTGCCATCCCGGCACCGGTGCTGGCAGCAGTCGGCGTGTCGGCCGCCCTGATCCTGTGTGCGGCGTGGATCGGCCGGAACCTGTGGTTCTTCAGCGACGACTGGAACATCTACGCCGACTATCACTCGGGCAACCTGCTCGAGCCGTTCAACGGCCACCTCTCGCTGGTCCCCGCGGGGCTGTACCAGATGGCCTTCCACACCGTGGGGGTCGACTCCTACGTGCCATATCGGATCCTCGGGCTGGTTGCGCTGGGTGTGCTCGCCTTCCAGGCGTGGCGCTTCGCGGGGCGCCAGATGGGGCCCTGGGTCGCGGTTGTCGCAGTCGCAGCGGTGCTGTGGAACAGCGCTGGTGTCACCAACGTGATGTTCCCCTTCCTGATGAACTTCTCGCTGCCGATAGCCGCCCTGCTCGCGATCTGGTGGCACCTCGATGCCCTCGAGCAGCAACCCGGCCACCGCGCCTCGCTAGTTGCCATCGGCCTGTGGACGGCACTGGCGTTGGCGACGTCGGGGCTCGGGGTGGTGCTGGTCGGCGCGGTGATCGTGGAACTGCTGCTCAGGCGGGCGCGCCCCGCCACGTGGCTGGCACTGGCGCTGCCCTCCCTCGCCTGGTTCGCGTGGTGGCTCGGCCACCGCGAGGCCAATGAGATCTCGACCGACATCGGCCAGGTAGTGCCCTACCTGCTGCGAATGCTCTGGGCCGGCACCACCGCAGTCGCCGCTGGCTGGAAGCCCGGTGGGCTGTTGCTGGCCGGACTGCTGGTCGCAGTCGTCGTGGCGGCCACGGTTCATCGACGGCGCCTCGACGCGCGCGTTGGCTCCGCGCTCACCGCGGCGTTCGCCTTCGCCGCCCTCACCGCCCTCACGCGGCAGGACACGATTCCCCCGATCCCGCCCGACGAACTGCGCTACGGCTGGACCATCGGCGCCTTCTTCGTGTTCGCCGCCCTGGCCGCCGGTTGTGCGCTCCTACGGACCGAGGACGACCAGCCGGGGCTGCAGGTGCGCACTGGCGCAACCCTGGGGGGAGCCACGGTCGCGACGGTGGTGCTGGTCATCGGCGCGGCCGTGCTCGTGGACGACATGGGTGACTGGTCCGACACCGTCGAGGTGGCCGCACCGGGCCTGCGCTCCAACATCTATGCCGCGGAGGCCGCCGGCGCGGATCGACTCGACCCCGGCACGGTCATCCGGCCGCTCTCGTTCGTGCCCGTGACCGCCGGCGCATACCTCGATGCGGTGGCTTCGGTCGGGTCGCCCCTGGCGGGCGCGACCGACAGCGACATCGGTGGCCGCACCGACCAGCGAACCGCTGCTGACGAACTGTTCTTCGGCGCTGTGGAACTCGACCTGGCCGTGGTGGACACGGTTGTGGCGGCTGAGCGCGACTGTGGAGCCGAGATGACAGCCCTACCGGGCTCCACAGTGTTGGTGGAGGCCGCGCCGGCAACCGGTGGCCGGGCCATCGAGGACCAGGTCGTGGCGCTGTCACGCTTCGGCGAGGAACCAGTTGTGGAACTCGTGGTTGGCGCCCAGGTCGTGGCACACACGCTCGTGCTGCCCGAAGATGCTCCGGTGGGCACCGAGGTCGTCGTGCCCTACAGGCTCAAGGGCTCCGACGGAGTCAGGGTGTGCGTCGACGCCAGGCCGCCAGGACCCTGACCTCCACCAGTCGGTACGACAGCCAGCCCACCAGGAGCGACGCGGGAACCGCCACCGCGATCTTCACGCCCAGTGGGCTGTCGGGAATGGCCCGCACCGTCCACAGGTAGATGGGCAGGTGCCAGAGGTACAGCGAGTACGAGATCGCTCCCAGGTGCCTGAACAGGCTCCAACCTCCGATCGCGGCCACGACTCCTGACCCGGTGGCGGCCGCGGCCACCACGGCGGCGGCACAAGCGGCGATCACGGTGAAACCACCCTCGAACAGCCAGGGTGATGTCGGTGTGGCCAGCACGACAGCGATGCCCAGCACGACCGCTCCGGCGGCCCCGACGAGGCGGATGGCGCGGTCGCTCGCGAGCCGACTGCGCCAAACCAGCGCCGCGGCCACACCGAGCATCATCGAGTCCGCGCGGGCGTCGGTGCGCTCATAGAGCGCCTCGAGCTCCACGCCGTGGCGGTACAGCCACAGCCGCCACAGGCACACCAGGACCGCGCCGATCGTGAGCAACGCCACGATGCGATCGGCCCGCGTCAAGCGACGCCGGGCCGCCCAGAGACCCACCGCCATGAGCAGGTAGAACTGGGCCTCGAGCGACAGCGACCAGAGGTGCACGAGCTCGAACGGCGGCTGTGACCCCCAGCTGAGCTGCCAGTTGGCGGTGAAGGTGAGCGCCAAGAGGCTCTGGAACAGCTGCTCGCCCAGACGGGTGCCGAGCACCACCGCGACAATGCCCTCAACGACGAGGAACACCACGAGCGGTGGGTACAGTCGGCGTGCTCGGCGCCGGGCGAAGTCGTGGCCGTCGATGCCCGGTTCACCCGTTCGAGCCTCGCTCAGGTCCAACTCTCGCAACAGCACCGCTGCGATCAGGAATGCGGACAGTCCGAGGAACACGTCGACGCCGAGAAAGCCGCCGCGCAATGCGAACCGGTCAGAGCCGGAGTCGAGGAACACGACGTGTGTGCCGAGCACGGCGAGGATGGCAAGGCCGCGCCACCCGTCGAGGCGGGGCTGCGGGCCGAGCTGGCGGGGTTGGGCTGCCGGAGTGCCCCCGCCCCTGCCGGTGGCGATCGTTGTGGCCGGCCGCTCGACGAACCAGTAGGTCAGGGCCGCAAGGGCGGTTGAGCCGACCAGAACTGCGGCGAGCACGCTCGGGAACGGCGCCTGGAACTCGATCAGGCCGCGCTCGAGGAACAGCTCGTGGGTCACCCACTGGTGCCACAGGTACACGCCGTAGGAAGCCAGAGCCGCTCCGGCAGCGAGCCTCGACACCCACGGCTGGGGCCGCCATGCGGGGCGTACCTTGACGCCGCGGCTGTCCAGCGGGCCGGAATCCATGGCCAGCGCAGAAGGGACCACCACGCCGGCCGCCACGACCAGGAACAGCAAGTGGCGAAGGTGTGTCTGTCGACCATCGAAACCGGTGAACACAGGTGGCAGGTCGATCCCCGTGGACACGACCCACAGTGCCGCCGCTGCGATCCCGTAGCTGACGAGGCGCCAGGTGCGACTCAGTGGCTCGGCACGTCCGGTCTCGTGCCACAGTGCGAGTCCGACGCCGACGGCAAAGGCGTCCAGGTGCCCCGGAAGCCAGGTCAGCAAAGCCCCACGCGTGTCGACCGCTTCCGGAGCGGTGAAGTCGAACTGATCGGTGCCGATCACGACCCCCGCTCGCCAGGCGAGCGCAACGAAGAACCACCCGACGAGCCCCCAGGCCACCCAGCGGGCCCTCGCAGCCCGCTCCGTGGTGCCTCGTCGGTCCAGCCACCACGACTGGAGGGCGAACCAGGCGGGCATGAACGCATAGAAGGCGATCTCGGTCGCGAGCGTCCAGCTCTGCGTGATCGGGCCGATCGCCCATCCCGGCACGTAGATGTGCACCAGCAGCACATCGGCCAGCACCTCTCCCCACGAGCCGCGACCGACCGTGATGAGGGTGACCGCGAGGACCACCCAGTACACGGGGTACACCCGCGACAGGCGGCGTACTGCGTAGGTACGGGTGTCGGGAGGGGGCGAGGATGCCAGCACCTTGCGCACGAACGGACGGCTCACCAGAAGACCGGACAGAACGAAGAAGATGGTCACGCCGACATCGAGCCGGGGGAGAATGTCACGCAGCGGAGACGACCACCGCTGCGGGTTGACGACGCCCGTGGCGAACGCAACGTGGGTGATGAGCACTCCGACCGCTGCGATGGAGCGGGTGACGTCGAGCCCGAAGGCGCGCTCGCGGGGCCGGCGCAGCGGTGCGGTCAGAGGGGCTGTCGCAGCGGTCATCCCGGCCAACCCCAACCGGAGACCCAGATGGCCAGCACGAGTGCCGTGGCGGCCGGCACCGCCCACACCACGAAGCCCTTGGGCCATTGCGCCAGCGGGGAGGTGCGCAGGGGCCGTTCCAAGAATCGGTACAGGCCCCATGCGACAAGGAGCGAGGCAGCGAAGCGCACGACGATCAGCGGCCAGCCCACCATCCCCATCCGCTCGGGCTGCATGATCAGCGCCATCGGCCAGTGCACCAGGTACACGGGATAGCTGAGGCGCCCCAGCCACACCAGCGGACCCAAGGACAGCGCGCTGACCATGGGGCCGGCGACGCTGGCGCCGATGATCAGCCCGATGTTCACGATCGAGAACAGTGCGAGCCCACCACCGAGCACCCAGGCGTCATCTTCGTGCACGAACGTCCACGCGAGTACGGCCGCGACCACCGACGCGACCCCCACCCACTTCCACGCCCAACCCTTCGGCAGGCCCTTGTGGTGCACCCACACCGCCAGCAGGCAGCCGGCCACCAGCTCCGAGGCGCGGGTGTCCGTGCCGAAGTACTCGCGTTGCGGGGTGGAGTCGATGAGAACGAGAGACGCTATCGACCACACGCCGACGGCCACGAGCAAGCCGACGAGCCAGCCCGTCATCGCCTTGGCCCGCGCGCTTGCGATTATCACGACCGTGAAGAGGCCCAGGTAGAACTGCTCCTCGAGGCCGAGCGACCAGAACACACCGAGGGGGCCGAGGAGGCGCCAGGTCTCCCCCGCGTCCGCCAGCTGGATCGCCTGCCAGTTCGACAGGCTGAACAAGCCGGCGGCCACGTCGCTGCCGGGCAGGGGCCCCCAGAGGTCGGCAAAGAGCGCCGTGAGCACCGACGCTGCGAGTATCACGGCCACCGACGATGGCAACAGGCGGCGGAACCTGCGTGACCAGAATCCCCGTCCGTCGATCCCGCCGGAGCGTTCGCGTTCGGCGAGCAGCAGCGACGTGATCAGGTAGCCGGACAGCGCGAAGAACGTGGACGGGGCGAAGAACGAACCGGGCGCATAGACCCGGGTCGGGTCCCACCCCGCGGTGATGGAGAAGTGGAACAGGGCGACCGGGAACACCAGCAGGCCACGCAACCCGTCGAGGGCGGGCACGTAGGAGAACTTCGTCGGCCGCCGTACCGCGGCGGTCTGCACCACGCCGCCGATGCTACTTGTGGGCTTCGGCGGGTCCGTGACCATCGAAACCCGCAGCCGGACACTCGGCTAGCTTCGCCCCAATGAGCGGGGCCGCATCCCAGCAGCAGTCCCCTGGCACGGAATCCACCGACCACTCGGGCACAGCAGCACCGTGGTGGCAGCTGGGCCTGTGGTGGCTCGGGTCGCTCGTGGTGGCACTGCTGCACAACGGGCTGTGGGCAACGCCCAACCTGGCCTTCGTGTCGCTGATCGCGCAGCGGCCGGGCGAGAACCCGTTCTCGGAGACCATCGCCGGTGACTACCTGCTGTCCGACCTCTCCATGACCACGGCGGCACGCGTGCTCGGCCAGGCCGACCCCCATGAGGTTGCGCGACTGCACCTGGTGGTGTTGGTGCTCGGCTGGGCCGCCGTGACAGCGCTCGCCCGGCTGCGGTTCGGGCATGCAAGTGCGCGGAACCTGACCGTGCTGCTGGCCGCGTCGCCGCTCGTGACCGTGTCGATGCAGTGGCTGGGCCAGCCGGATCCGGTCACCGGCCTGTGTGGCATCGCCATGGTGCTGGTGCGTCGGCGCTGGGCAGTCATCGCCCTGGGCCTGCTGGCTGGGTTGACGCATCCCGAACAGGCTCTTTTCATGGCGGGGGTCGCCGGCATGGTCCGCTGGGCACTCCCGGACTCCGAGGGCAGCCCCGGGGCGGCAGCCATCGACGTGGGCAGCGCTGCGGGAGGCGTTGCGATCGGCTGGGGGCTCGGCCAGGCCTGGTTCCGACTCAACGACATCGAGATCCTCACCCCGCGCACCGACTTCCTCGACTACGGCCTGTCAGGTTTCGCCGAGCACCACACACAACACCTGCTGGGGCTGACCTGGACACTGTGGGGTCCCCTTTGGCTGGTGATCGTTGCCGTGGCAACACTCTGGTTCATCGGCCGGCGCGGGCCGGCGCAACCGAACCGTGGCGGCCGGGCGTGGCTCGTCATGGCGGCGATGGCCGTTGCTGCCATGGTTCCCGTTGCGATAACGCTGGATGAGACCCGCGTCTACGCCGTGATCACCGCTCCGCTGCTTGCTGGTGGCGCCGTGTGGATCGCTGCGATGTGGCCCGGAGCCATGCTCAGGCGGGCTTCGGTCGGGTTGTTGGTTCTGACGGCGATCCTGCCCGGCGGGTTCGCGACCGGGGTCACGTCGTGGCGGCCCCAGCTCGACACGGCCGACATGGCGGCGTTCCTCGTGCACGGCACGGTTCCCGAAGGCTCCGGGGCCCAGCAGTCAGAACTCACTGCATGGCTGTTGTCGCCTTTCGACTTCGTGATCCCCGAACCCCCCGACTGAGCGCTGTGGCGGCTGGCCGCGGATGCCAGGGACCCTGGGGCCGGGCACCGTCTGGTGGATCCGGCACGAGCCCCGGGACAACTAGATTCGCGGCCAGTCCATGAGCACCGATGCGCCCGCCGAGGCGACCCCCAAGCGGCCCCTCGGCTTCATCCGCCGCCCCGCCATCGGCAGCGTCCTCATGGCGTTGGTCGCGTACCTGCCCCTGCTGGTCACAGCACCGGGCGAGATCGGTGCCGACACGAAGACCTATCTGTACCTGGATCCTGCCCGGCTGCTGAGCCGGGCCGCGTCCATGTGGGACACGAACATCGGCCTTGGCACCGTGACCCACCAGAACATCGGGTACCTGTGGCCGATGGGCCCCTGGTACTGGTTCTGGGACACCCTCGGGGTGCCCGACTGGGTGGCCCAGCGTCTCTGGCTCGGCACGATCATCTTCGCAGCCGGCATGGGTGTGCGGTTCATGATGCGCGAACTGCGCTGGCAGGGCCCGGGCCTCACCGTTGCCGCGTTCGCCTACGCGCTGTCGCCCTACCTGCTGCACTATGGCGCACGCATCTCGGTGATCCTGCTCCCCTTCGCCGGCCTGCCATGGCTGATCGGACTCGCATCGCGGTGCATGCGACGGGGCGGCTGGCGGTGGCCGGCGGTGTTCGCCCTGGTGACCCTCACAGTGGGCGGTGTCAACGCCACCTCCCTGATCCTCGTGATGGCGGGCCCGATCCTCTGGATGGCCCACGCCGTGTGGGTGAGCCGCGAGGTCGCGTTCCGCACCGCCCTCGCCGCCGGACTACGCATAACGTTGCTGACCGGGATCACATCGCTGTGGTGGGTCGCAGGGCTGGCCGTGCAGGGCGCCTTCGGCATACCGATCCTGCGCTACACCGAGACCTACTACACGGTCGCAAACGCCGCCCTCAGCACCGAGTTGCTACGCGGCCTCGGGTACTGGTTCTTCTACGGCCGCGACGCGCTCGGAGCCTGGATCGCCCCCGCGGAGAGAATGGTCGAGAACCCGTGGGCGCTCGCCCTCAGCTTCACTGTTCCGGGCCTCGCCGTCGTGTCGGGATTCGTGACCCGTTTCGCCAACCGCGGGTACTTCGCGGCGCTGGTCGCCGTCGGACTCGTACTCGGCGTCGGGGCGCATCCGTGGGAGCGGTCAACGCCGGCCGGCGCGGTGTTCAAGGCTTGGACCACCACGGATTCCGGCCTCGCATTCCGCTCGACGCCGCGTGCCCTACCGCTCATCGCCCTCGGGCTCGCGGTGCTGCTGGCAGCAGGCCTCGCTGCGGTGGCCCGGCGTTGGCCGGGTTGGCGACTGCCGCTGTCCGGTGCGCTGCTGCTGTTGGTATGCCTCAATCAGTGGGCGTTGTTCGCGGGCCAGATGGTCGACCGCAACCTCAAGCGCGATGAGCACCTCCCGCAATACTGGCTCGATGCAGCCGCCGCGATGGACGCCGGCGGCTACACCCCCGATGGACAACAGAACCGCGTCTATGAGATGCCCGGCACCGACTTCGCCTCGTACCGCTGGGGCAACACCGTCGACCCGATCACGCCGGGGCTGATCGACCGACCATTCGTCGCCCGCGAGCTCATCCCTTACGGCACGGCCAACTCCGCGGACCTGCTCAACGCATGGGACGTGCCGCTGCAGGAGGGGAGCTTCGACCCCGCGACTCTGCAACCGATCGCTCAGTTGCTCGGAATCGGCACGATCGCACACCGCGGGGACCTGCAGTACGAGCGCTTCCGCAGCCCCCGTCCCGACATCGTCTACGCGGATCTGCTGGCAGCCGCCGGCCTTGAGGAGGCCGGCGAGTTCGGAACCGCCACCGCCAACCAGGCTTCCGATGCCCTGCGCCTCGACGACGAGCTGTACTTCGGCCACGAGATCGGCTTGCCGGACGCTCCGGCGGTCTCGCTGTTCGACGTCGGCGACCCGCGCCCCATCGCACGGACCGTGTCGGCGGCAACGCCCACCCTCCTGGCCGGCGACGGTGCAGGCATCGTCGCCTGGGCACGCACCGGTGCGCTGGACCCCGACCGTGCGATCTTCTACCCCGCATCGTTCGCAGAGGATCCCGAGGAGCTCGAGGCGCTGATCGCCACCGACGGAGCACAGCTCGTGGTGACCGACACCAACCGGCGCCAGGGCCGCCGCTGGGGTTCCGTGCGCGAGAACGACGGCTACACCGAACGCTCCGACGAGGAGCCACTCGACCCCGATCCGGGTGACAACAGGCTCGACAAGTTCCCTGGTGCCGGCAACGAGTCATACACGGTCTCCGAGCAGCTCGGGGGTGCGACCGTCTCCGCCTCCGGCTACGGGAACCCTGTCTCGTACACGCCCTCTGACCGCGCTGCGGCGGCCCTCGACGGGGATCCGTCGACAGCCTGGAAGGTGGCGGCCTTCGACGAACCCCGGGGTGAGTTCATCGAGATCGACCTGGACGAGCCGGTGACCGCATCGTCGGTGCGGCTCCTGCAGCGCCAGCCCGTGCCACAACGCCGGATCACCGAGGTCGAGTTGGCCTTCGACGACGGTGACACCGTGACGGTGCCCCTGGGGGAGGCGTCCTGGGCGCCACCGGGCGAACTCGTCGAGTTCGGCGAGCGCACCTTCTCGACCCTGCGGATCACCATCAGCGACCTCAACGTGCCGCGACTCGATCGCTACCTCGGCATGGCCGATGCCGGATTCGCGGAGATCGAGATCGAAGGGGTGGAGCCCGTTGTCGAGGTGATCCGCCCGCCCACCGACCTGCTCGACGCCGCAGGCGAGGACTCGATCGACCACCCACTCACCTACGTCTTCACACGGCGATCCGCCAACCCGTCAGAGGTGGTCGTCAGCGACGAAGAGCCGGCGATGCTGCGCTGGGTGGATGGCCCGCTGGGACGCAGCTACACGGCGTTCGGCAGCGCACGCATGTCGACCACCGCCGACGAGGCCACCATCGATGCCCTGATCGGCATGACGCCCCCCGATGAGGGTGGCGTGCAGGTGACCAGCTCCACGCGCCTGGCGGGCGACCTGCGCTCCCGCGGCGCGTCGGCCCTCGACGGCGATCCCGGCACTGCATGGCAGACCCCCGTGAACGACGTCGTCGGAGCCACGCTAGAGGTCGTTGCGCCGGAGCCATTCGCATTCGACGGGTTCGACCTCACGGTGCGCAACGACCCCCTGCACTCCCTACCCGCCCGGCTGGCGGTCTCTGTGGATGGTGCCGAACCGACCTCCGTGGACGTACCTCGCATCGGCGTGACGGAGGGCGCGGAGCTGGCCACCGAGACGGTCCGGGTGCCGTTCACGTCCACCGAGGCCACCAGCATCAGGATCACCATCGAGGAGATCCAGGAGGCCAACTCCTCCGACTGGTTCTCGGGATTCCCCACTGTGCTTCCCGTCGGCATCGCCGAGCTGGGTCTGCCGGTTCAGCTCGACGTACCACCGGCAGACACACCGCTGGACCCAACGTGTCGAACCGGCATGCTCGAGATCGATGGACTGGACGTGCCCGTGAGCATCGACGGCACCGTCGGCGAGGCCCTGGAACTCAGCCTCATGCCATGGGCGGCATGCACCGACGTGGCGATACCGGCCGGCTCAACCCTGCTGCGCACCGAGCCTGGATCGACCAGCGGATTCGACCTCGACCAGGTGGTACTAGCGTCCGCAGCGGGTGGCTCGGCCGGCCCCGACACACTCGTCGAGGGGCCTGCGCCGGTGGATCCGCCACCCGCCACGCGCGCCGGCACCCCCTCCCGCCTGCGCTGGGAGTACGACGTCGAAGGGGCCACCGAGCCCTACTGGGTGGTACTCGGACAGTCATACAGCCCGGGTTTCGAGGCCGAGGCCAACTCCGCGGTCGACCTTGGTGAACCGACCCTCATCAACGGCTACGCCAACGGCTGGCGGGTCGCTCCCGATGAAGTGGGCTCCGATGCGACGATCAGCGTGCAGTGGACCCCGCAGCGCCTCGTCTGGATCGCCCTGGTGGCCTCCGCGATCGGCGTGCTCGTGTGCATTGCCATGGTGATCCGTCCGCTCCGCCGCTGGGGAGGCGACGCACTGCGGGCCGCACCGAGGTCGATGTCGCCGGCGCTCGTGGACCCGCTCGGAAGTGAGGGGGCGGCGATGTCAGCCGGAGCGGCCGCAGCGGCGGCCCTCGCGACCGGCGTCGTGACCTGGCTGCTGGTCGGGTGGCCCGTCGGGGTCGCCGTGGGCCTCCTCTCAGCGGCGGCGCTCGCGCTCCCGCGGGCCCAGCCCCTGGTTCGCATCGCCGGTATCGTGCTCTACGGCGCGGCCGCCGGATACGTGGTCGCCAAGCAGTGGCGCAATGGCTACCTGGTCGACTTCAACTGGATGAACCAGTTCGAGGTCACCCATGCCTGGACCCTCGCTGCTGTGGCTCTGCTCACCGTGGACCCCTTGGTGTCGTGGCTGCGCCGCAACGCCGCAGCCGCCGGGGCGACCGAGGCCGACTCAGCGGATCGGGCTGCGGCAGACAGCGAATAGCACCAGTGTGGTGTCGTCGATGTCGTCGGTGAGCGCGAACTGATCCTCGGTGATACCCGACGAACCGCCGGTCTGGTCGGTGTTGGTGTAGCGATAGGCAACGCGGCGTCCTGTGGCGTGCAGCCACACGAATGCCCTGCGTGGCAGCTTGTGGCGCAGCCCCAGCGGGTCGAAGCGCAACAGCTTGTCCGCCATTGCGCGCCGGGTCGCGAAATCCTCCTTGACCTCGGCGTCCCCATCGAGGCCGTAGAGCTCCACCGACTCGAAGTGACGTCCCAGCATCTCGCTGAGCGTGTCGGGAGTGAACAGGTACACGTGGTACGGGTTCTCGAAGTCCGCCGGCTCGTTCGGTGTCAGGAAGAACGCAGTTCCGTCCCCGGACAACACCCGCGACACCTCGCGTACGTGGTGTTCGGGGTCGGTGAAGTGCTCGATCAGGTGGCTGGAGCAAACGTCCTGGAACGCGCCGGTCCGCAGGCCGAGCATCGAGCCGTCGGCACACTCGGTGAGCAACCCGGCGTTGCCGTGGGCGCGAACGGCGCTGGCCGCGGTCTCGGCGTCATAGTCGACACCCACCACGAATCGACCCTCGCCGGTGAACCCGACGCTCTCGTCGCCCAGCCCGCAACCGACATCCAGGAACCTGCCGGTACCCATGCGGTCGCGCACCTCGCGGTAGCCGGCGGCGTGTAGCGCCAGGAGGCTGTCGGGTGTCTCGCCCTGCATGGGGCGTTCGCCGGTCAGTTTCACTTGCTGGCCTCCGGGTGCTCGGGATCGCTTCGGCCGCTGCGTAGCATGGGATCCGCCCTGCGGTCCGTGGCTACCCCACAGCCTGGGGGGGCGTTCTGAAGCATAGGAGTTGAGTGAACACACCCGAAGCCAGCGACGAAGTGCGCCGCCGCATTGCGGACCTCGCCGAGGAAGCAGGCATCCGCACGGTACACATGCTCGCGTGGCGTGACCTCGACGACGACGAGGCAGGTGGATCCGAGATCCACGCCCACAACATCGCCTCGATCTGGGTGCAGTCCGGCATCGAGGTGACCCATCGCACCTCGGCTTCGGGCGGCCGGCCACCCGAAGCCGACCGGGAGGGCTACCGGGTGGTGCGACGGGGCAGCCGCTACTCCGTGTTTCCCCGTGCCGGAGTCGCTGAGGCCGTGCACCGCTACGGCCCGTGTGACGGTCTCGTGGAGATCTGGAACGGAATGCCGTTCGCCTCGCCGATCTGGCGTCGCGGCCCCCGAATGATCTGGCTGCACCACATCCACGGTCCTATGTGGGGGATGTCGCTGCCGAAGCCGATCGCCGCCGCGGGGGTGTTCCTCGAGGAGCGCATAGGTCCGAAGCTGTACCGCAACCAACCGATCGTCACCCTGTCGCGGTCCTCCGAGGAGGAGATGCTCGAGCTGGGGTTCCCGGCACAGAACATCACCGTCATAACCCCGGGCGTGGACCCCGGTTACACGCCGAAGGGCCCCAAGAACCCCACCCCACTGGTGATGGCAGTCGGGCGCCTGGTGCCGGTGAAGAACTTCGGCCGCTTGGTGGGCATCTGGTCGAAGGTGGTCGAAAAGGTACCCGATGCCGAACTCGTGATCGTGGGTGAAGGCTACGAACGCCCTGACATCGAAGCCGAGATCGCACGGCTCGGGCTCAGGGACTCCGTGAGGCTGCCCGGCCGGGTGAGCGACGCCGAACTGCTCGACCTCTACCGCCGTAGCTGGGCGGTGGCCTCGGCGTCGGTCAGGGAGGGCTGGGGCATGACGCTCACCGAGGCAGCGGCGTGCGGCACCCCCACCGTTGCCACCGACATCGCAGGTCACGCCGACGCTGTTGCACCCGGCAGCTCGGGCATCCTCGCCGACACCGACGACGACATCGCGGCGGCACTCACCCAGGTACTCACCGACTCCGAACTGCGCGCCCAGCTCTCGGAAGGCGCTGTGCAGCGAGCATCCGAGCTCACGTGGCAGCACGCTGCGTTGGCCAACTTCGAAGTGCTCGCAGCCGACGCCCGGCGTCGCAACTGGGCGATGCGCAACAGCCGATGAGCGAACTGGTACGGGCAGGCGCCAGATGAGCGACGACTTCGTGTTCGGCGTCGACCTCGACGGCGTGTGCGCTGACTACACGGGTGCGTTCCGTGCCGCTGTGGCCCGCCACCGGGGCATCGACGAGTCGGAGCTGACCACCGAGGTCACCTGGGACTACTCCGAATGGGGCCTCGACCGAGACGGCTTCCTCGATCACCACCGGCGCGCCGTGCTCGAGGAGGACATGTTCCTGACCATGGAAGCCATCGAGGGGTGTGCCGAGGCACTCTGGCGACTGTCGGACGCCGGCGTTTGGATCCGCATAATCACCCACCGACTGGTCGGCAACTGGTCGCACGCAAAGGTGGTGGCCGACACCGTGTCGTGGCTCGACGCCAACCGGATCCCCTACCGCGACCTCTGCTTCCTCGGCGCCAAGCCCCAGGTGGAGGCCGCCGCGTACATCGACGACGCGCCGCACAACGTGGAGGCTCTGCGGGCCATGGGCAACACGGTGATCGTCTTCGACCAGCCCTGCAACCAGGGACTGGACGGGCCGCGTGCCAGCCACTGGGACGAGGTCGAGGCGACCGTGTCAGACCTGGTCACCGAGCGACTGGGCGCCTTCCCCGGCCAGCTGCCCGGAATGGACGCCGGGGCCGACCGCCTCGACCGCCATCACGAGTCCTGACCGGGCACCTGTGCACCTGCTGCTCAGCGACGCCAGCGGGTGTGGCGGGTGCCTTCGGGTTCGGTCAGCCAGTCGGCCTCCGCGCCCCAGCATCCATCGTGCACGAACCCCTCGACGGGCATGCGGCGTACCGGCCCCTGACGACCGGCTGGGACCCCGAGCGTGATGGTCGCGGCGAGGAACACGTCGTCGGGAATGCCGAGCACGTCGCGCAGTTCGCCCTCCACAGCGCGGTGCCAGGTCATGATCGTGGCCCCGTAGCCAAGGGCGCGTGCAGCCAGCAGCATGTTCTGGCAGGCCGGATACACCGACGCCCCGATCGTCTCCTCCGGCCCCGGCCGGTGCCGCAGCGCCGCCACGATGACCACAACGGGGATCTGTTCGAAGTTGTCGACGAAGTGCTCCATCGTCGCCGCCATGCGTCCCTTGGGAGAGTCTGGCTCCACCCCGGTCCCCTCGTCGTAGCCGTCGGCCTCGCGCTTGGCGGTCCAGATGTCCCGCGCAACTCCCCCGATGAGCGCCTTGGCGCGGGTCGACTCCTCGCTGTCGCGCAGCACGATGAACCGGAAGTTCTGGCGGTTGGATCCCGACGGTGCTCGGCTGGCGGTGAACAGGATGCGCGACAGGTCCTCTTCGGGCACCGGATCGGTCCTGTACCGCCGCATCGCACGCATGGTGGACATCGCATCCAGGACCTCATCGGCGAACGGATGCCGGTTGGGAAGCTCGTTGGCGTCGGCGGCAGGCATGTCAGGTGTTCTGCACGGTCAGGCCACCGTCCACGGCCAGCACCGCGCCGGTCGTGTAGGTGTTGGCAGGCAGCAGCAGCGACATCGTCATCTGGGCCACTTCAGCCGGATCGCCGTAGCGGCGCATAGGAACCCTGCGGCGGGCGAAGCGCTCCTTGTCGTCGTCGGGGATGATCGCGGTCATCCCGGTGTGGATCGGTCCCGGGCAGATGCAGTTGACCGTGACTCCCCTGCCGGCCAACTCCATCGCCGCCGAACGCGTGAAGCCGATCACGCCGTGCTTCGCGGTCGTGTATGCCGACAGGTAGCGCGTGGCGCCCAGGCCTTCGGTGGATGCGATGTTGACCACGCGGCCGTCGCCATTGCGGCAGAGGTCCTCGATGCAGGTGCGCAACACGTTGGCGGGTCCGGTCAGGTTGACCGCCATCGTCCGATCCCACGCCGCGGTCCACTCAGGCGAGTCGAGGGCGGCCGGAAGGCTGATGCCGGCATTGTTGACAAGGCCGTCCACCCGGCCGAGGTCGGCCACGGTGCGCAGGTGGGCGTCGGCAACCGAGTCGGAATCCGAGACGTCCGCGACGACGGCGAGTGCTTCGCCTGCGTCGCCCGCTGCATCGGTGGCCAACCGGGCGGTCTCCTCGATGGCCTCGCCGTTGAGGTCCCAGCAGCTGACGCGGGCGCCGTGGCGTGCGAGCAGGGTGGCCGTCGCCCGGCCCATTCCGCTGGCCGCGCCGGTCACGACCATCACGCGTCCCGCGATCGACCTGGGGTCACCATCCGTTGATCCGTTCATCGCGGCGAAACTAGCGGGCCTCGGGTGGTTCGGATCCCGGTCGTCACCAGTTCGCCCGGATAGCCGGCCGCGAGCTACCGGTGGTGTTGATACCGCCATGGCCCGGCCCGGGCGATCGCAGCGAGGCCCCGCGGAGCACGGCGGGCGAGGACGGACGTCGTCGCAGACTCGCGTAGCCTGTCCACGTGCCCTGGTCCGAACTGCTGCGGGGCATCGTCGTGACGATGCTGGTCGGGGCGCCACTCGCCCTGAGCGTCTGGGCGCTGCTCGACGCCGCACGGCGACCGCAGTGGGCGTGGGCCCTTGCCGAACGCAACCAGCTCGCCTGGATGACCATGATCCTGCTGGGCATCCTCTTCGTGTGCGCGGGCCTGGCGATCTCCGGCTGGTACCTGCTCAGGGTCCGCCCCGTGGTCGCAGCCGTGGAACGCGGCGAACTCCCACCCACACGCGATTCAGAACCCTGAGCCCGCAATCCGTTGCCCCTGGGTGCCCACGCCGGTGGCTATGTCCCCGTGCCCGAAGCCAGCAGATCCCCGGGGCCCACCCGGCGACCTGACGGCATGCCCCGCCACCTCCGAGGCGTGCCACACCCGCTCTGCTCGTCGAGCACCTTGTCGGACGGTCTGCATGGTGCAGCGGACGCCGCATTAGGTTCGCTGGTTGATGCAGACCGAGGAACTGTCGACCAAGGAGCCGGCGACCGACGACGATCAGGCTGGGGGTGACCAGCCGGCGCAGCAGCCGATGGGTATGAGCCGCCCGGCGGCCCTGGCTGCGATCTTCGTGGTCAGCCTCGCCGGGTTGCTGCTGGAGGTCGCCTACACCCGCGTCATCTCATTCAAGCTCTGGTACTACTACACCTACCTCGTGATCGGGCTGGCGTTGCTGGGGCTCGGCAGTGGCGCGACCGCCGTGGTGCTGTCCAAACGCCTGCGCGGCGCGAACACGCCGGCAGTCCTGCGCTGGTCGTCGCTGCTGGGCGCCCTCAGTGTGGTCGTCGGCTACAGCGTCGTGGCGTGGATCCCCATCGACACGATCGCCCTGTGGGACTACGGCACCGGTAGGTCCCTGCGCAGCTTCGCCGCACTGGGTGTGATCTGCATCGCATTGTTCGCCACGTTCATCGCCATCGGGATCATTGTGGCGACGCTGCTCGGCCGCGGGGGCGACGACGTGGGTCGTCTGTATTTCTCGGACCTGATCGGGGCGGGCATCGGATGCGCCGTGGTGGTGGCGCTCATCTCCACGGTCGGGCCGCCGAGCGTGATCATGTTTGCCGCGGCCACGCTCGCGGCGCTCGGGGCGGCGCTCAGCTGGAACCGCTCCATGGCGATGCGCTGGGGAGCCGTGGGAGTCACGGCGCTGATGGTGGTTCTGGGAGTGCTCGGCGAGGACTCACTCCCCACGATCCGCACCGAGGACGCGAAGGTCGCCAATGAGGGAGCCGAGGCGAGCGGCTGGGGGCCGGTGTTCCGCGTCGATGTGGGTCCTGTGCCGTTCTCCGACGACAGCCTGTTCCTGATCCACGACGGCACCTGGGGATCGGCCATCCACCGCTTCGACGGCGACGTCGACGGCCTCACCCGGTTCGACACAGACCCACGTGCGTGGCCGTTCGACGTGATGGGTGATCCGCCGGAACGCGAGCTGATCATCGGCTCCGCCGGCGGCAACGAGATCCTGGCGTCGCTGTACCGGGGCGTGGAGGACATCGAGGCCGTGGAGCTCAACCCGGTCACGGTCGACCTGCTGCGCGGTGAGTACGCCGACTACTACGGCAACCTCGAGGACTTCGACGAGGTCACTGTCACCCAGGGCGATGGTCGCTCCTACCTTGCCCGATCCAACGGCGACTTCGACCTGGTGTGGTTCGTGGCACCCGACAGCTATGCGGCCAACAACGCCGCTTCCTCCGGCGCCTTCGTCCTCTCTGAGAGCTTCCTGTACACCGAGGACATGATCGAGGAGACCCTCGCCCACCTGAGCGACCGGGGCATGTCCGTCGCCCAGTTCGGCGAGGTCGACTTCGACGCGCGCCCGAACCGCACCGCCCGCTACGTGGTTACCGCCCGCACCGCCCTCGAGGCGTTCGGCGTCGATGACCCCTCCCAGCACCTGCTCGTGGGACGGGGCACGGACCCGCTCTCCGGCGGGCTCTCCACGATCATGGTCAAGCGCACTCCTTTCACCGCCGAGGAGGTGCAGTCGTTCGAGCAGGCGGTGCAGCTCACCCCGGGTGGCGAGGTTGTCTACTCCCCCGGTGGTGCACGGTCCGACAGCCCCGTGGCCGACCTGGCGGCCGCCGAATCACCCGAGGCACTCGACGAGCTGGTGGCCGCCTACCCCGCTGACGTTCGTTCCATCAGCGACGACGCACCATTCTTCTGGCACTTCACGCCCTTCACGGAAGTAGCCGGAGACATGTTCAGCAGTGCCACGATCGAGGACCGCGAGGTGGCCATCGGCGAACGCGTCCTGCTCCTCTTGCTCGGAGTGGCCGCTCTCTTCGCTGTTGTGTTCCTGCTGCTGCCGTTCGTGGTGATCCGCAGGCAGTGGAAGAGGCTCCCTGCCAAGGGCACATCCGCGGTGTACTTCGCAGCGCTCGGACTCGGGTTCATGCTGTTCGAGATCACGATGATCCAGCAGCTCGCCGAGTACCTCGGTTACCCCAGCTACTCGTTGACGGTCACGCTGGCCTCGATCCTGGTCTTCACCGGCATCGGCGCGCTGTGGTCCAACCGGTTCTCCGCCGAGCCCACCCGCGCCCTTCCGGTGCTGCTCGGCGTGCTCGCGTTCCTCACGGTGGCCTACCGCCTGTGGCTGGGCCCCCTGACCGATGCCACGCTGACCGCGCCGTTCCTGGTGCGGGTGCTGATCGCGTTCGTGGTGCTTGCACCTCTCGGGCTGTGCCTCGGCATGTTCATGCCGTTCGGCCTGCGCACCGTGGCGGGGCTCAGCGACCATGCCGACGAATACGTGGCCTGGGGCTGGGCGATCAACGGCGTGTTCTCCGTGATCGGCTCGGTACTCACCACGATCCTCGCCATGTCGTGGGGATTCGGCACCGTGCAACTCATCGCCCTCGGCACCTACGTGATCGCTGTGGCGACGCTGTTCCGACTCAGCTCGGCGGGGGCCCGAACCGTCGCAGCATGAAGTCGCGCACGCCGGCCACCCGTGCTGACGCGTCGAAGACCGGCGGTTGCGTCGAGCGGTCACGCAGCCCGCGGACAATCTGGATCATCGTGAAGCAGATGCGGATGAAGGCGTGGTACCAACCAGACATCTCCTGCACCAGCAGCAGTGTGTTTCTGGTCTGCAGGTAGTCCACCATCCACACCGATGACCCGAGGGTGACGTTGTGCACCATTGCGCCGCGCACCAGCCCCACCTCCCAGCCCGCCTTGCGCGCCCGGAGGGCCAGGTCGGCCTCTTCGCAGTAGGAGAAGAACCGCTCGTCGAACAGGCCCACCTCGGCCAGGCAGCCGCGCCGCAGCATCATCAGGGTTCCGTGCGGATAGTCCACCGGCTCCCAGCCGGGCTCGTTGCCACCGGGCACCGTCATGCCGCCGAAGTACGGGTCGATCACCGGCACCATGGCGTCACCCACGTCGGCGCAACAGAGCCCCGCGGTCGGCACGGCGCCAGCTGCGTCAAGCATCAGCTCGAATGTCTCGCGCCCGACCTCGACATCGTGGGGAACCAGGGCCACCCATTCGCCGTCACCGGGACGCTCCAGGAAGCGTCGCAGGCCAAGGTTGGCCCCGGGGCCGAAACCGAGGTTGGAGCCGGCATCGACGATCTCCGCCGACCCCGCGCCCGGTAGCGCGGCCAGCCGGCTCTCCAGCTCGGCGCGCTCCTCGGCACCCGAGCCGTTGTCGACGATGGTGACGCGCACGGCCACAGTGCTGTCCAGCAGGCGCGTGACTGTGGCCGCGCAGTCAGCAGGGCTGTTCCAGTGGACCACCACCACCCGCAGCGGTGGCTGAGGTGACATGACTCAGGTCATCGGACGGTCGGTGGGAAGCACAGGAGCAGGAAGGTCCGTCTCACCCATGAGGTGGCGGTCGACAGCCGCCGCACACGAGCGGCCTTCCGCGATCGCCCACACGATGAGGCTCTGCCCCCTGCCGGCATCGCCGGCCACGAACACATCGGAGACCGTGGACTCCCAGTCGTCGTTGCGCACCACGTTGCCGCGCTCGTCGAGCTCGACACCGAACTCGTCGAGCAGACCAGTGCGCTCCGGACCGGTGAAGCCCATGGCCAGCAGCACCAGATCGACTTCGAGTTCCGACTCGGTGCCCTCGATCGGCACGAAGTTGGGACGGCCGTCCACCATCTCCTGGCTCACCTCCACGAAGCGGACGGCACGCACGTTGCCGTCCTCGTCGCCGACGAACTCGCTGGTGTTGACCGCATACACCCGCTCCCCGCCTTCCTCGTGGGCAGATGTGACCTTGTAGATGAAGGGCCAGGTGGGCCATGGGTTGGCGGGCGGACGCTCGTCGGGCGGACGCTCCATGATCTCGAACTGGTGAACGGACTCCGCTCCCTGGCGGTGCGACGTGCCGAGGCAGTCCGCACCGGTGTCGCCGCCGCCGATGATCAGCACCTTCCTGCCGGCGGCCGAGATAGGCACCTCGTCGACGGCCAGGTCGCCCTCCTGGGCCTTGTTGGCCCAAGGAAGGAAGTCCATCGCCTGGTGGATGCCACCCAGCTCACAGCCGGGAACGGGTAGGTCGCGAGCCTGGGTGGCCCCGGTGGCGATGACCACCGCGTCGTACCCGGAGCGCAACTGTTCGCCGGTGATGTCCACGCCCACGTTGACATTGCGGCGGAACTCCGTGCCCTCTGCGCGCATCTGTGCGAGCCGGCGGTCCAGCACCGACTTCTCCATCTTGAATTCAGGGATCCCGTAGCGCAGCAGGCCGCCGATTCGGTCCGCCCGCTCGTAGACCACCACGCGGTGCCCGGCTCGCGTCAGCTGCTGTGCCGTTGCCAGGCCCGCCGGCCCGCTGCCGATGACCGCCACGGAGCGACCGGTGTGACGCGTGGGTCGCAGCGGTGCCACCGTGCCGTTGTCCCAGGCGGTGTCGACGATCGTCACCTCGACCTGTTTGATGGCCACCGGAGGCTGGTTGATGCCCACCACGCAGGCCGTCTCACACGGTGCGGGGCACAGGCGACCGGTGAACTCGGGGAAGTTGTTGGTGGCGTGCAGGCGGTCCATGGCCGTGTCCCAGTAGCCGCGGTACACGAGGTCGTTCCAGTCCGGGATGATGTTGCCGAGCGGACACCCGCTGTTGCAGAAGGGGATGCCGCAGTCCATGCAGCGGCTTGCCTGCAGACGCAGTTCCTCGCTCGGGAAGTCCTCGTAGACCTCGTCCCAGTCCTGCAGTCGTACGGGCACCGGCCGGTGCTCGGGCGTGCTGCGCTCGTGCTTCAGGAAGCCCTTAATGTCACCCATCGATCCTCCTACTGCTGGGCCGCGGCCATCACGGTCTCGACCACGTCCAACCCTTCTCGTTCAGCCCTCGCCGTTGCTTCCAGCACCCGGCGATAGTCCCTGGGCATCACCTTCACGAAGCGGCGCAGCTCCGTCTCGAAGTCGTCGAGCACGCCCTGGGCCACCGTCGATCCGGTCTCGCTGCGATGTGCCTCGATGGTGCTGCGCAGGAAGTCCACGTCGGCGGCGTCCATCTCCTCGATCTCGACCATCTCGAAATTGACCCTCGAGGCGAAATCGCCGGTCGCGTCGTGCACGTACGCGATCCCGCCGGACATGCCCGCGCCGAAGTTGCGGCCCGTCTCTCCGAGCACGACCACCCGGCCACCTGTCATGTACTCGCACCCGTGGTCGCCCACGCCCTCGACCACCGCAGTGACTCCGGAGTTGCGCACGCAGAATCGCTCACCGACCACACCACGCAGGTACACCTCGCCGCCGGTGGCGCCGTAGCAGATCACGTTTCCGGCGATGATGTTGTCCTCCGGCACCAGGTCCTTGTGCGAGTCGGCCGGCGGAGCCACCACGATGCGCCCACCCGAAAGGCCCTTGCCGACGTAGTCGTTGGCGTCGCCGTGCAGGCGCAGCGTGATGCCGCGGGGCACGAACGCGCCGAAGCTGTTGCCGGCGGAGCCCTCGAGGTCGATGACGATCGAGTCGTCGGCGAGCCCGGCGGCACCGTGCACCTTTGTGAGTTCGTGGCCGAGCATCGTGCCCACGGTGCGGTTGACGTTGCGGATCGGCACCTTGAGGTGGATCGGCGTGCCGTCGTCGATGGCTTCGAGACACTCCTCGATCAGACTGATGTCGAGAGCCTTGGCCAGGCCATGGTCCTGCTCGCGGACGTTGAGGTAGTCGTCCTCGTCCCAGGGCTCGACCGCCTCGAGGATCGGGCTCAGGTCGAGCCCGCTGGCCTTCCAGTGGTCGACGGCGTCGCTGGTGTCGATCATCTCCACGTGGCCGACGGCCTCGGCGATGCTGCGGAAGCCGAGCTCGGCCAGCAGCTCGCGGGCCTCCTCGGCGATGTAGGTCATGAAGTTCTCGACGAACTCGGCCTTGCCCGAGTACCGCTCGCGCAGCTCGGGGTTCTGGGTGGCTATGCCGACCGGGCAGGTGTCGAGGTGGCAGACGCGCATCATGATGCAGCCCGACACCACCAGCGGTGCTGTGGCGAACCCGAACTCCTCGGCTCCCAGCAGCGCACCGATGACGACGTCTCGGCCGGTCTTCATCTGGCCGTCGACCTGCACAACGATGCGGTCGCGCAGGCCGTTGAGAAGCAGCGTCTGCTGGGTCTCTGCGAGGCCGAGTTCCCACGGTGCACCTGCGTGCTTGATGGATGTCAGCGGGCTGGCACCAGTGCCACCGTCATGACCCGAGATCAGCACCACGTCGGACTTGGCCTTCGCCACCCCGGCCGCGACCGTTCCGACGCCCACCTCGGCGACGAGCTTCACATGGATGCGCGCCGACGGGTTGGAGTTCTTGAGGTCGTGGATCAGCTGGGCCAGGTCCTCGATCGAATAGATGTCGTGGTGTGGTGGCGGGGAGATGAGTCCCACGCCGGGCGTGGAGTGACGCACCTCTGCAACCCACGGGTACACCTTGTGACCGGGCAACTGGCCGCCCTCGCCCGGCTTGGCCCCCTGGGCCATCTTGATCTGGATGTCATCCGCGTTGGTCAGGTAGTTGGCCGTGACCCCGAACCGACCGGACGCCACCTGCTTGATCGCGGACCTGCGCAGGTCGCCGTTGTCGTCCGGCGTGAAGCGATCGGGATCCTCGCCACCCTCACCGGTGTTGGACTTGGCGCCCAGCCGGTTCATGGCGACCGCGAGCGTCTCGTGGGCCTCGGCGGAGATCGAGCCGTAGGACATGGCGCCGGTGGAGAAACGCTTCACGATCTCGGACGCGGACTCGACCTCTTCGACAGGGACTGCGGGCCGCTCACCGGTGCGCAGCTTGAACAGACCACGCAGCGTTGCGAGGTTGCGCGACTGGTCGTCGACCGCGGACGTGTACTCCTTGAAGACGTCGTAGCGCCCGCTGCGCGTGGAGTGCTGGAGCTTGAAGACCGTCTTCGGGTTGAAGAGGTGGTATTCACCCTCGCGACGCCACTGGTACTCGCCGCCGGACTCCAGCCCACGGTGGGACCGACCGGTGGGGCGCAGCGGGTAGGCCTGCGCATGGCGGCGCCGCACCTCCTCGGCGACCTCGTCCAGGCTGACGCCACCGAGACGGCTTACCGTGCCGGTGAAGTACTCCTCGACAAGCTCCTCGCCGAGACCGATCGCCTCGAAGATCTGCGCACCGGTGTAGGAGGCCGCGGTGGAGATGCCCATCTTGGACATCACCTTGAGGATCCCCTTGCCGGAGGCCTTCACGTAGTTGCGCACAGCCTCATCGAAGTCGGTCATCGTGGTCGGGCCATCCTCGATGAGTTGCTCGATCGAGTCGAACGCGAGGTACGGGTTGATGGCCGCGGCGCCGTATCCGAGCAGCAGGCAGTGGTGGTGCACGGTGCGTGCCTCGCCGGTCTCCACGATCAGACCCACCCTTGTGCGGGTCTTCTCGCGGATCATGTGGTGGTGCACCGCAGAGGTGGCCAGCAGCATCGGGATCGGGGCGAGATCCTCATTGGACATCTCGTCGGAGAGCACGATGATGCTCACACCCTCCGCGATCGCCTCCGAGACCTCCGCGCGGATCCGCTCGAGTGCGCGGCGCAGGCCGGGCCCGCCGGAGAATGCCGGGAAGAGGCAGCGGATCTTGCGGGAGCGGAACCGGGCATCGACCTCCTCGATGTGCAGGATCCGCTCAAGGGAGTCGTTGTCGATGATCGGGTATGGCAGCTCGATCAGCTGGCAGCTCTCGGGGCCCGGCTCCAGGATGTTGGCCTCCGGTCCGACGTAACGGTCGAGGCTCGTGACCAGCTCCTCGCGGATGGCGTCCAGAGGCGGATTCGTGACCTGTGCGAACAGCTGCTTGAAGTAGTCGTAGAGCAGCTTGGGACGCTCCGAGAGCACCGCGAGGGGCGTGTCGGTGCCCATCGACCCGAGCGCCTCCATCCCGTTGCGGGCCATGGGCTCGATGAGGACCTTCAGTTCCTCGATCGTGTAGCCGAACGTGCGCTGTTCGCGCAGCACGTCGCGGCGCGACTCGGTGATGTGTGCGATGTAAGGCAGGTCCGCGAGGCGCTTCACGCCCTGTTCGAGCCATTCTCCGTACGGATGCGCAGCGGCGAGCTCGGACTTGATCTCCTCGTCATCGATGATGCGGCCCTCGGATGTGTCAATCAGGAACATGCGTCCGGGCTGGAGCCGTCCCTTCTTCACCACGGTCGACGGGTCGATGTCGAGCGTGCCGACCTCCGATGCCATGACGACGAGGCCGTCGTCGCAGACCCAGTAGCGCGACGGGCGCAGTCCGTTGCGGTCGAGCACCGCGCCGACCACGGTGCCGTCGGTGAACGTCACCGATGCCGGGCCGTCCCACGGTTCCATGATCCCGGCGTGGAAGCGGTAGAAGTCCCGCACCTCCTCGGTCATGTCCTTGTGGTTCTCCCAGGCCTCCGGGATCATCATCAGCATTGCGTGGGGTAGCGAGTAGCCGCCCATGTGCAACAGCTCCAACGCCTCATCGAGGCGTGCGGTGTCGGACGCGCCGGGCGTGCAGATCGGGAAGATCCGCTCCAGCTCCTCGGGGGTCGCGCCGCCGGGCAGCAACGGGGAGCTGAGCAGTGCCTCGCGTGCACGCATCCAGTTCTGGTTGCCCTGCACGGTGTTGATCTCACCGTTGTGGGCCACGTACCGGTAGGGGTGCGCGAGCGGCCAGGAAGGGAAGGTGTTGGTCGAGAACCGCGAGTGGACCAGGCCCAGAGCGGAGGTGAACCTCTCGTCACGCAGATCCGGGAAGAACTCACCGAGCTGGGGAGTGGTGAGCATCCCCTTGTAGACGATCGTGCGGGCAGACAGGGATGGGAAGTAGGTGGCGGACTCGCCATTGGAGCGGAGCACCTCGTGCTCGACGCGCTTGCGCACCACATAGGCGAGTCGGTCCAGGTCGATACCGGCGCGCTCGGAAGTGGCGTCGGCCACGAAGAGCTGGTGGAACGACGGCATGGACTTCCGTGCGGAGGATCCGATCGACGATGGGTCGACGGGAACCTCGCGCCAGCCCAGGACGCGGAGGCCCTCTTCGGCACAGATCTTCTCGATCGAGTCGCCGGCCGCAATTCGCTCGGAGTCGCCAGCGGGCATGAAGCCGATGCCGACCGCGTAATGGCCTGGCGCCGGGAGGTCGAATGGGACCTCGGCGCGCAGGAATTCGTCGGGAACCTGCACGAGGACACCCGCCCCGTCACCGGTGTTGCGCTCGGCGCCGGTGGCTCCACGGTGGTCGAGGTTGCACAGGGAGGTGAGGGCCTTGTCGACCAGGTCGTGGCTTCGGCGGCCGTGCATGTCGACCACGAAGGAGACGCCACATGCGTCGTGCTCCTGGTCTGGCCTGTAGAGCCCGGTGGCTCCGGGGGTCATTGCGTTCATCTGGGTTTCCTCTGCCCGCTCGGGCGCGTCGATGCACTTTTCGGCGTCGTTGCCGTCCGCGTTGTTGCGCGGGGGATGCTCCGTCGTTGGAGCGCTGCCGTTTGCATGGTCACCCCGTCGTTGGGGCCCGGGCCGCAGCACCGCGGCCGTTGCAGCAGTCCGACCAATGTAGCGGAGGGCCCAGCACCGCCCTAACCGCTTGTCTGGCTAACATCGCCCGGTGCCCCAACGCCTGATCGGCCTGTTCCTCGCCGCTGCCGTCCTGGCCGCTTGCAGCGGCGAGTCCGCCACCGAAAGCGCGGGTTCGCCCGCGTCGAGCGACACGACGACCACGGCACCACAGCCCACGACGACCACGGCTTCGACAACGAGCACCACGTCGGTGCAGCAGCGGGGCGAACTGGGCAACGGTGAGACCATCACGCTCGCGTTCGGCGGTGATTCGAGCTTCACAGGGCTCGACGCGGCCCTGCGATCGGACCCGGCGAGACTGCTGGCCCCGATCGCGACGACGCTCTCCGGGGCCGACCGGGCCATGGTCAATCTCGAAGCAGCGCTCACCGAGGGCGGCACACCATCCGCCAAGCAATTCAACTTCCGGGTGCCACCCCAGGCACTCGAGTCGCTGGCGGCTGCCGGTGTCGATGCCGTGTCCGTGGCGAACAACCACGGCATGGACTACGGGCCCGCGGGTTTCGAGGACACGATCGCCGTGCGCGCCACCAGCGCAGACACGTACGGCGTGACCGTGTTGGGCGCCGGCGCGGAGCAAGACGATGCCTACTCGCCGCTGATCGCCGACGTGTCGGGCCAGCGCCTCGGCGTCATTGCCGCCACCGACGTCCTCGACGGCTCCCTGATGGCGGCTTGGACCGCGGGGCCCGACAAGCCCGGCCTGGCCAGCTCAAAGGGTGACCGCGAGCAGCGCCTGATCGACGAGGTCACCAGAACCCGGCCCGAGGTGGACACGCTGGTTGTGTACCTGCACATGGGACGCGAGACAGAGACGTGCCCCAACGCCCGCCAGGTGGAACTCACCAGGGCGCTGCACGCAGCGGGGGCCGACATCGTGGTGGGAACCCATGCCCACCGACTCCAGGGCGCTGGCTACACCGAGGCCGGCGACTTCGCCGCATACGGCCTCGGCAACTACATCTTCGGCACCTCGTCGGCCGCGGGACGGCAGTCGGGCACACTTCTCGTGGACGTCACCGGACAACGCATCGACGACTGGCGCTGGGAACCCGCCAGGATCACCAATTCTGTGCCGATCCCGCTCGAGGGGCGGGGTGCGGACCTCGAGGCGGCGTCCTTTGCCGCGTTGGCCGACTGCGCCGGCCTCACGGTCACGCCCCCGGAGGCGGCATGAATCCGGTCGATGCACTGGCCGACTTCATCCAGCGCTCCCCCACGCCCTGGCATGCAGCGGAGAACGCCGCGGACCGGCTCGCCGGCGCCGGGTTCTCCGCGCTCGACGCGGCGGCGACCTGGGAATCGGTACCCGAGCGTGGCTTCGTCGTCCGTGACGGCTCGCTCGTGGCCTGGTCAGGAGCACCCGGCAACGCTCCGATGCGCCTGCTCGGTGCACACACCGATTCGCCCAACCTGCGCATCCGTCCCGTGCCCGACACGGGTAGCGCCGGTTTCCGCCAGTTGGCGGTCGAAGTGTACGGCGGGGCGCTGGTCAACTCGTGGCTCGACCGTGACCTGGTCCTGGCGGGCCGCGCTGCCGTGGAGGATCCCAGGGCGCCGGGGGGCATCGGCCATCGCCTGTTCCACCACCACGAACCCCTGTTGCGGGTGCCCCAGCTCGCGATCCACCTCGACCGCGAGGTCAACGAGGGACTCAAGCTCAACAAGCAGCAGCACCTCACACCGGTGTGGGGTCTCGGCAAGCCGGACGTGGGCGGCTTCTCGCAGTTCGTGGCCGACGCGGTCGGGGTGGCGGCCGAGCACCTGCTGGGATGGGACGTCGCATGTGCCGACGCGGTGGAGCCCGCCGTCCTGGGCCGCGAGAACGAGCTTCTGGCTGCACCGAGGCTCGACAACCTGGCTTCCTGCTTCGGCGCCGTCGAGGCGCTGGCACGAACCGCACCGGTCGACGGGCCGGCGGTCATCGTGCTGTTCGACCACGAGGAGATCGGCTCCACCAGCGCCACCGGGGCCGTCGGCAACTGGCTTGCGCAGGTGCTCGAACGCTGCGCTGTCGGCTCCGGCGGGAGCCGCACTGGCCTGCTGGAGTCCTTGCCTGCTTCCATGCTGCTGTCCGCCGACATGGCTCACGCCACCCACCCCAACTATGCGGAGCGCCACGAGCCCGGGCACTGGGTCGAGTTGGGGGCCGGCCCGGTCATCAAGCACAACGCGAACGTGCGCTACGCAACCGACTCGCGCGGCGCCGCAGCATTCCGGCGCGCCGCCGCGGCCGCTGGAGCCCCGGCCCAGGACTACTCCCATCGGGGTGACATCCCCTGTGGCTCCACCATTGGCCCGCTAGCGGCAGCGGGGCTTGCACTCGAGACCGTCGACGTGGGCATGGCGATGCTGTCCATGCATTCGATCCGCGAGCTCATGGCGTGCGCAGACGTGGCGCCCATGGTGGACGTGTTCACTTCCTGGCTCTCCTCGCACGGCCGGTAGGGTCCGCGCATGGAGCTCAAGTCGGTTCGCTACGAGGTCACCGATCGGGTGGCCGTGATAACCCTCGACCGGCCCGACCGACTCAACGCCTGGACCGGCCGGATGCACCACGAGTACCGCTGGTGCCTGGAGCGGGCCGACGCGGATGCCGGCGTGCGGGTTGTCGTGGTCACCGGAGCGGGCCGCGGCTTCTGTGCCGGAGCCGACTCCGCAGCACTCGAGAAGCACTCCGAACGCGGCGGCTACGACCCGGGCCTCCCCGAGAAGGTGCCCATGCCGGGCAGCGGCTTCGACGAGCGGTTCGAAGCCGACTTCGCCTACCACTTCGGGCTGTCCACTCCGGTCATGGCGGCGCTCAACGGGCCGGCCGCAGGTGTGGGGCTGGTGCTCGCCTGCTACTGCGACATGCGATTCGCCGTCGAGGGAGCCAAGCTCACCACCGCACATGGAAGGCTCAACCTGCCGGCCGAGTACGGCCTTTCCTGGCTGTTGCCCCGGATCGTGGGCGTGGGCCGTGCCATGGACCTCCTGCTCTCCAGCCGGGTGATCCTGGCCGAGGAGGCACTCGAGTGGGGGCTTGTCAACAGGGTGCTTCCGGCTGACCGGTTGGTGCCCGAGACGATCGACTACGCGAAGGAGCTGGCCGCCACGGTCTCACGGCGCAGCCTCGCGGAGACGCGCAGACAGGTATGGCTCGACCAGCACCGCGACGTGCGAAGCGCCGTCGAGGCGGCGGCACCGCTGCTGGATGAGATGATGGGCGAGGCGGACTACAGCGAGGGTGTGGCGGCGCTGCTCGAGAAGCGCCGCCCCAACTTCTGAGCACGGGCGGGCAGATGACAGAACAGACAACCGGGCAGCAGGATGAGCATCCCGAGGACAAGCCCGACAGCTGGTACGTGAACCGCGTCGGGATGCGGTTGGCCGCCGACACATGGGGCGACCCGACGCATCCCGGCGTGATCCTCATCCACGGCGGGGGCCAGACCCGTCATTCCTGGGGTGGCACCGCCGAAGCCCTGTCGCGCGACGGCTGGCACGCCGTGGCCTATGACCAGCGGGGCCACGGGCGCACCGACCGCGCACCCGATCGCGACTACGGCAACCAGCGATTCGCCGAGGACGCCGTCGACGTCGCCAACGCCGTGCAAGCCGAGTCAGGCATCCCGCCGGTGTTGGTGGGCGCCTCGCTCGGCGGGCTGGCATCGCTGTTGGCCGAGGGCGACCTCTCCCCCGGTGTCTGCACGGCCCTGGTGCTGGTGGACGTGACCCCACGCATGGAGCCGGACGGCGTGCGCCGGATCGTCGGGTTCATGCTCGACAACGTGCATGAGGGCTTCGGTTCCCTGGAGGAGGCCGCCGCGGCAATAGCGGAGTACCAGCCACACCGATCACCGCCGAGTGACCTGCGGGGCCTGTCGAAGAACCTGCGACGCGACCCCGACGGCCGCTGGCGCTGGCACTGGGACCCCGATTTCTTCCTGGGCCCGTACCCGATCGGTTCCGGCCAGTCCTATCCCCGCTTCGAGGCGGCCGCGAAGGCCCTCGACGTGCCCACGATGCTCGTGCGCGGACGGCTGTCCGACCTCGTGTCGGAGGAAACCGCCAAGGAGTTCCTCCAGCTCTGCCCCGACGCGGACTTCGTCGACGTGAGCGAGGCAGGCCACATGGTTGCGGGCGACCGAAACGACGTGTTTACCGAAGCCGTGGCCGGCTTCCTGTCCAGGCTGCACTGACTGCCGGGCGCACCATGGACCGCCCCGAAGCCCTCGGCGTACTGGGTGTCTCCGATGCGGAGGCGTCGGATCCCGGCATCCTGAGGCGCGCCTTTCGGGCGCGGATGATGACGGTCCACCCCGACCTCAACCCCGGCTCCGGGGCCACCGCCGCCACGATGCGGCTGTCGGCCGCGTACGAGGTACTCCTGGGGTCCCCACGGGCGCCAGGCCCGAGGCCTGAGACGGTGACACCACACGTCGAAGTGCTGACGGTCGCGCTGGTGGACGACTCCACCGTGAGACTCGACGCAGGCCGCGATGAGGCTCTCGCCGCGGTGGTCGAGGCTGCGCACCGCCTCGGTGAGATCGGCTATCTCGATGCCCAGGCCGGACTGGTGGAGGTGGTTGTCGAGTTCGTCGAAGCGCCCACGTCGTCGGTCCTGATCACCTTGCAGGGACGCATCGACGGCGTGGACCTGTTCTGCTCGGTGGAACCGCTCTCAGGAGGTGAGTCGCCGCCCCTGGGGGCCGTCACACAGCTTGTGGCTCGAACGCTCAGCGGCCTCACTCGTCGAGGTGGATGACCGGCTGGTCCGTCTGGTAGCCGAACTGCAGGTCGGCCACACCAGAGTCGGTCTCGATGAGAGCAGGCTCGAACACCCAGGCGTCGATCGCCTTGACCTTCGTGTTCGAGTAGTAGAGGCGGTACATGTAGGTGCCCCAGAAGCGCACGATCGGCATGCCCTGGCTGCCGCCATCGGACCAGTTGCCCACCACCGGGATCATGCCGAACCGCGGATCGGTCACCATTGCGTTCTCGAACATCGGCCAGAAGTCGGCGCTGTCGGAGAGGCTCGCCATCTTCGTGTCGACGGTCGTGGGGTCGAGCTCACATGTGTTCTTCAGGTAGTCGGTCGCCTCCGCAAGGGTGAACTCCGTGCCGGTGCTGGCCGTGTCGATCGGCTGCGTCGGGTCGATGAAGAACTCCGTCTGGGCCGGGTGACCCAGGTCGCCGGTGTAGTCGAACCGGTAGCTCTTCACGAAACACTCGAGGCGGTTGTCACCGGCCTCCCAGTAGCTGGAGTTGCTGGGCTCGGTCGACACCGTGTCGGGATCGGTGCCGGGGAAGAAGAGGCCGTCGAACTCGTCGTTGAGCCAGTAGGACACGTGCCGGCCGTTCAGGGACTCGCCGATCACTGATATCCCCGGGCCCGGCCCGGGGTTGTCCTCCCAGTGGTCACAGTTTTCAGGGTCGGTGAGGGCCAGGTTCGCGTCGGTCAGGTCGGGCCGGCGCAGCCGCCCGCAGAAGAGAAGGGTGCCCTGGTCGGTGGAGATCTCCTCGTTTTTGAGCACGCCGTCGGTCAGCGGGGGAACCACGTTGCCCGTGTAGGGGATCAGGTGGTTCGCGTCGTCGCTCGAGGAGAGGTTGTTCGTGGAGCACGGGCTCTTGGTGTCCACATCGCACACCTTCGTGTCGCCCGTGCCGTAGATCGACAGCACATGGTCCACACCCATCGAGTAGTTGATGCGCAGCGAATTCGCCTGCTCACTGGAAGTCGGGAAGTAGATGTTGGTTCGCCGACTGTCGAACGAGCCGAAGTTGCCCGACGAACGACTGGCACAATCCGAGTCGTTTCCGCCGTTCTCGATGCAGATGTTGCCCGAGCCCGCCGCTGCCGCCACCGTGGCGGGAATGATGCGGTCATCACGCTTCAGATCGGCTTCGGCCACGGCGCTGGCTCCTACGTCGATGGTGTCGTATCCCAGCACGCCCCCGAAGGCCGTAGCTACCTTCTTCGCAGGGAGCTTCACGCGGACCCTTGCCAGGGGCTCATCCACCGAGATGCACGCGTTCGAGTTGAGTGAGTTCGGCAACTCGGCGAGCGCGTCAGGATCGCTGCACCCCACCCAGTCGGCGGCCGGCGTGTCGTAGTTCTGCTCCGCATACGCCTTGACCGTTGCCACGACCGCATTGGGATCGGGCAGGTCCTGGGCTGCGGCCAGAGCGGCGGCGTCGGCCGACCCCTGAGCGAGCCTGCGCACCTGCCGCGCGTTGGTCATGTCCACAGCGAGCGCGGCAAACGCAAGCAGCACGAGCATGATCAGACCCGTGATGACGATGATTGAGCCGCGCTCGGTTCGCTTCCTCATGAGCACCATGTCCAGTTCTCACCGGTGAGGGCAGTCTCCTCGTAGTTCTCGAGCGGCGCATCGTCGTCCAGTTTCTCGATTCGCATGTCGATCTGGGCGGTGGCCACCCGTTCATCGAGGATCAGGTCGAACATGCCGGTAATGCTGTCCACGTCGTACATGGCACATACGCGCAGCGAGTCCCCCACTGCATAGGTTTCGGGGATCACGACCTTCACCTTGGTGTCAGCGGCGTCGAGGCCGATGCGGTTCCTGGTGAGGCAGGCAAGCTGCTGCGAGGAGGTGCCCACACATCCACCGTCGGCGAAGTTGGCAACCACTCCCTGGCGCGCTCCCTCCGACACGCCGGCGCGTACGGAGTTGTAGTCGTTGAAGGCCACCGAGAAGTCGATGATCCCGAGCACGAGCAGCAGGAATATGGGCACCACGAGGGCGAACTCGACGAGCTGGGCCCCACGTTCGCAGGGACGCGGCTGTTTGCCCATGGACGTGTCTTTCGGTCGATGTCAGCCCTGTTATCTGAGGGTCGACCATCCAGCTGTAGGAATACGTGTGAGAAGTACCGGCGCGCCGTAGCTCGTCAGCGGCGCTTCGCCCCACCCAGCCGCTTGCGGACCGTCGATCCGAAGCGCAGACGAAGGGTGGCGATCCCCATACGATCCATGCCCTTGGGAATCGGGAACCACCACGGCTCGCGGATGCTCGGCACAGCCTTCTGGCCAAGAATCGCCTTGACGTTGGAGAACTCTCGCAACCCCTCTGCACCGTGGACCCGGCCGATTCCCGAGTCCTTGACGCCACCAAAGGGCAGGCCGGTGACGGCGTAGTTCACGATGCAGTCGTTTATGCACACGTTGCCCGCCTGCAGGCGTGCAGCGATCGCCTCGCCGCGCTCGCGGTCGCCGGTCCACACGGAGCTGTTGAGACCGTATTCGGAGTCATTCGCGAGGCGTACGGCCTCGGCCGCGTCGGCCACCGCCATGATGGGCATGACAGGACCGAAGGTCTCCTCTCGCATGATGTCCATGGAGTGGTCGACGTCGACCAGCACGGTCGGCTCGAACCAGAGCCCTGGTTCATCTCGGCGCGTGCCCCCGGTGAGCACCTTCGCACCCTTGGCCTTCGCGTCCTCGATGTGGCGTTGCACGATGTCCAGCTGCGGGGGGAAGGTCATCGACCCGATGTCGCCCTGGCCCGACGCGTCCTGGCGGATGCGGCCCGTCTGTTCGACCACGCCGTCAACGAACTGCTCATAGAGGTTCTCGGCAACGTAGACGCGTTCCACCGACATGCAGGTCTGGCCGGCGTTCTGGAATGAGCCCCACACCGCGCCCTGCACAGCACGGCCCACATCGGCGTCTTCAGCAACGATCATCGGGTCCTTGCCGCCCAACTCCAGCAATACCGGTGTGAGGGTGTCGGCCGCTGCTGCCATCACCTTGCGGCCTGTGGCCGCGGAACCCGTGAAGGCCACCTTGTCGACCCCACCTCGCACGAGTGCCTCGCCGGTTCCTCCACCACCCGTGACGACCCTCACGATGTCGCCCCACCGGTCGTGCTCGAAGAGCTCGCCGATCGCGAGGCCGACGGTGGGAGTGACCTCCGATGGCTTCATCACGACGGAGTTGCCGGCGAACAGGGCCGTGACGACCGGGGTCATCGACAGGGTGAACGGGTAGTTCCAAGGCGATATCACGCCAACCACCCCCATCGGCTCGTAGCGCTTCCAGGCTTTCTTGTGGGCCAGCACGCCGGGTGAGACCGGCACCGGCCGCAGCGCCCGCGCACCATGCTTGACGTACCAGTCGATGGTCTCGCACACAGCCATCAGCTCGGTTGTCACCGCCTCCGAGCGCTGCTTGCCGGTCTCGGAACAGATGACATCGACGAGCTCTTCTGCGCGGTCCAGCAGCCTGTCCCGAACAGCCACGATGTGTCCGGTGCGCTCCTTGAACGACAGCGCAGCCCAGGCCGGCTGGATGGCCCTGGCACGGGCGATCTCGCCCCTCACGTCGTCGGCGTTCTGGTCGGGCACAACCGCCAGAAGCGTGTTCTCTCGGGGGTCCCGGGTCTCTATCACCGGACGGGCGGGCACGTCGGTGGGCGGCGTCTGGGTGTGCATGTGGGCACGATACAACCCGGACCAGGATGAGATGTCTCGGATGTTTCGGGCAAATTCCTTCAGGTCACCGCGACTTTCTGCCGTTACCAACGTCGAATGATCGTTCAGCTGCGCCCTAGCTGACGGAGCGGGGTATGGGATGGTGACAAGACGCATGCATGCGTACTCGAGGCGGCTTCGCCGGCGACGGAGCCAGCGCGGCGCGGTGATGGTCGAGGCCGCCATCGTGCTGCCGGTGATGGTGCTGGTGGTGATGGGCATTATCGAGTTCGGTTTCGCCTTCGGGTCGGCCTCCACCGCCAACGGTGCGAGCCGCTCGGGGTCCCGCCTTGCCGCTGCCGCCTACGCGACCTCCGGCACCATCTCCGCCAACCAGCGGGCTGCTGCGGACCAGATCGCATCCACCGTGAGCGCTGACCTGGTCGGACTCACCTCGGCCGACCCGGTCGGACTCGTGATCTACCGAGCGGACCCCAACTCGACCTCCGGGGAGCCCGTGGGCGGCTTCCCCGCCGATGACATGGTGGGTGGCTGCACGGCCAACTGCTTCCGCTACGCGTGGGACGGCAGCGCCATGTCCTACGTGTCGGGCTCCTGGCCGGACCCCGACGCCTGTGGGCTCGACCTCGACTCGATCGGCGTATACGTGCAGGCCAAGCACTTCTACATCACCGGCATCATCGGCGACCACGTGTACGTCGATGGCCACACGGTGATGCGCCTGGAGCCACTCCCCTCTGACCAGTGTTCCGGTTCCTCGAGCTGATGGTCCTGCGTTGGCGCTCCCCCGTGTGCCTCGACACTGCGCAGCGCGCCGTTGCCCCTGCGGACCCGGGTGAATCCGGGGAGCCCGGCGAGCGCGGGTTCGTGCTCGTGTGGATGAGCCTGATGCTGTTCATGCTGCTCGCTGTGGCCGGGTTCTCGGTCGACCTCGGCAACTGGTGGCTGCAGGCGGAGCGGCTCCAGCGCTCGGTGGATGCCGGCGCTCACGCGGGAGTGGTGTTCCTGCCCGGCGACGTCACCGAGGCGAAGGTGAAGGCCCGTACCGAGACGGCCCGCAACGGCTTCAATGACGGCGTCCTCAGCGGTGAGGTCAACACCGCCGTGTTCGTCGAACAGCTGGCCAACCCGTACCAGCTGCGGGTGGAGGGCACGATCACGATCGACAACTACTTCCTGCGGCTCCTGGGCATGGACACCCAGACCCTTATCCGCGACGCGACGGCGGAGTTCGAGGTGCCTGTGCCCATGGGTTCCCCGCTCAACAAGATGGGCAACGACCCCGAGACCGGCTACGACTCCCCTCAGTTCTGGGTAAACCTCGCGGGACCGAACACCAAGAAGGGCAACGGTGACCGGTTCCAGGCCAAGAACTGTTCGAGCAGCGTTGCCAACTGCGACGGGACTGCCAACGCCGGGATCGACAACGACGACTACAACTTCAACGGCTACATCTACGCCCTCGACGTGAAGTCGGTGCCGGCCAACGGAGAGCCGCTCCGCATCGACATCTACGACGCCCTGATGGCCTACCAGGGCGACAAGTGCACATCGAACGACAGCGCCGGCGACAAGCTGCTGCCGAGTGACGCCGAGAACCTCACGCTGTCCGCGTGGTACCCGGATGCGGTCGATCGCTACGACCGGAGCCTCAACGAGTGGTGCACCGGTGACCAGCGACTACAGGGCAACGCCAACGTGCAGACGACCTTCATCTTCCGCGAGCCAGATGACACGCCATGGTCGGACACCGACAACCCGGTGATCGACACCGCCACCTGCTCGACGCTCACCCTGGACGCCTACGACAACCGGCCCGCGGCCAACCCGAGCATCTACGAGTACCTGCATCCCGCCGATGGAATCGCGGATGCCGAGGCCGTGGTGGCAGACGACGGCAACCTCACCTTCGCGGAGATGTTCCACCGTTGGGCGACGTTGTGCGAGATACCCAACGCCCAGGTCGAGACCGGGCAATACCTGCTGCAGGTCCGCAGCAACGCCGATCCGGCGAATCCGGAGAACTACGACCCGACTGAGACGGGCGGCGGACACAACCGCATGTCGATTCGTGCCGGGTTCGGCCAGGCGGGCGTCGACGCGGAAGACGGCTCCAACTTGTCCATCTTCGCCCTCGGCAAGATGCCGATCTACGCCAACGCAACGGCGGCCAGCACGAACTTCGACCTGGCTCGGGTTCTTCCCGGCGACGCCGGACGCACGCTGCGCATCTACCTCTATGACATCTCGGATGTGGGCAAGTCGGGCACCATGCAGGTGCTCAAGCCGACCGAGACCGGCAGCAACTTCACGGGCTGCAATTTCGCCGTCGACAGCGGTACCAACCCGGCCTTCGATTCGGGGACCTGCACCCTCACCGTCATCAACGGAGCACTGAACGAGCGGTTGATCGCTGCCGACATCCCGATACCGGACGACTACACCTGCGACGAGGCTGACCCCAACGGATGTTGGGTACGCATCCTGGCGGCGTTCCCCGGTTCGGTGCAGGACACCACCACCTGGTCGGCCGCCATCCTCGGCAGCCCGGTGCGCCTCATCGAGTAGTCGACACCTCTGCATCCCACGCCGCGACCCGCTCCCCCATGGGCGTGGCCGGCGGCGCCTGGACGAACGGCCACAGCTCCTCGGCGATGGCGCGCCAGTTGTTCCGTGCCCGAAGGTCACCGAACAGGGCGAACAGGCCCAGGTTGATGCGCTGGATGATCACCATCGATGGCGGAAGATTGGCCTGCTTCATGATCTCGGCGTGCGGGCCCGAGATGTCGAAGAAGCGCCGCACCGACTCCGATGAGTACTCCGGGGTCATCTCGCGCACCTCGTCGCGCAGGACGAACTCGTAGAAGTGCCCGAAGTAGTCGCGAAGTGCCTCGTCGTCGAACCCGGCGTCCGATGGCAGGATGCCGATCGACTCCAGCACGGTGCGGAACCGGACGATGTCGTGCTCGACTGCCATGGCCTCGGTCATCTGTTCGAACACGTCCACCTCGGTGGCGTCGAAGTGCCTGCACAGGCCGAAGTCGAGGAACGTCACGCGTCCGCCCTCGCGGAACAGGTAGTTGCCCGGATGCGGGTCGCCGTTGAACGCCGCCAGGCGGTAGATCGAGCCGAACGCGAACCGGTACAGGGTCTCGGCTGCCAACTGGCGCTCCGTATCCGGCCAGTCGATGACCTCGGAGAACCGCGCCCCCTCGGCCAGCTCGGTGGTGAGCACGCGCTTGGCGCTCAACTCTGGCACCACTTCGGGGATGTGGATATACGGGTGGCCCCGGTAGGCCTGAGCGAAGAGCAGCTGGTTGGCCGCCTCGACACGGTAGTCGAGCTCCTCGGTGAGGCGCTCGCGCAACTCCGCCACGATCGGTTCCGGGTCCATGCCGGGGAACAGCGTCCCGAGCATCGCGAACAGCATGTCGGTGTTCTCCAGGTCGGCCTCGATCGCCTCGTCGACTCCCGGGTACTGCACCTTGACCGCCACCGGCGTTCCGCCGCTTGTGACCGCCCGGTGGACCTGGCCGATCGAGGCCGACGCGAGGGGCTCGCGGTCGAACTCGGCGAAGAGCTCCGAGGGAGGTGACCCCAGCTCCCCGGTGAGCACCTCCTCCACCAGCTCCGAGGCCATCGGTGGCGCGTCCGACTGGAGTTGAGCGAGCGCCTCGCGTACCGGCTCCGGCAGCCCCTGGTCGAGGTAGCTGGCCATCTGGCCGAGCTTCATCATTGCGCCCTTCATGTGGCCGAGGGACTCGGCAACCTGCTCGGCGGTGCGCAACTCGAACTCAGCGGCCAGCTCTGCCTTTCGCTCGTCATCGGCCAGCGCGGACCGCACCCTCATCGACGCATAGTCGCGACCAGAGCGAGCCCCGGTGCGGGCGAGGTGCACATTGCGCGCCATCCTGCGGGTCGGGATCTCGGGGCCCGCCGTGTCGCCTCGACGCAACCGCGCCAGGATCGCCACGACGACCCCGCCCGCGAGGATGGCGAGGGCTGCCGGCTTCTTCACCCGCATCTCAGGATCCCAGAGTCATGACTCCGAGATGGTCACCTTCTCGATGGTCACCGCGTCGACGGGGCGGTCGGCCTGGCCGGTGGGGACCTTCTGGATCTCGTCGAGCACGTCGAGCCCCGAGATGAGCTTGCCGAACAGGGCGTACTGCGGGGGAAGCTGCATGCCGTGACCGCCGGAGATCACGAAGAACTGACTGCCGTTGGTGTTGGGGGCGGCATTGGCCATCGCGAGTGATCCGACCTCGTACTTGCCGGGCTCGGGAAGCTCGTCCTCGAAGCGGTAACCCGGCCCGCCCCGGCCACTGCCCTCCGGGCACCCACCCTGGATCACGAAGTCCGTGATGATCCGGTGGAACGTGAGGCCGTCGTAGTACTTGTACCGGGCGAGGCACACGAAGTTGTTGACCGTCTTGGGAGACTGCTCCGGGTAGAGGAAGGCGACCATGGTGCCGTGGTTGGTCTCGATCGTCGCCTCGTACTGCTTCGACACGTCGATGCACATTGGCATTTCGCCGTCGAAGCTTCTCTGCTGGGTGGCGCTGCCATCAGTGGGCGGGCAATCGGGGGCCATGGAGGGGTCCTTTCGGTTGGTGAAGCGCAGGCTAGCCCTGACGGCGCCTGCTACCTGAAGCGGCCCAGGACCGGCTGGGCCTCGGCCTCGTTCATCAACAACACGGAGGCTCCCCCGATGCGTGCACCACGGGTGGGCAGCACGATGGTCTCGGGTTCGACCCCGCCCAGTCGCCGTGCGAGCGACAGGGCATCGACGAAGCCGAGCGACGAATCGACTGTAAGGCCCCCCGAGAGCGCAGCCGCTGCGCGGCCCAGTGACAACGGGTTGCGCTCGTTGCCCACCTCGCCGAGGGCGGTCACGAGGAACTGGCGTTGACGATCCTGGCGGCCAAGGTCAGCCGTTGGGTCCTTGACCTCCTCGCCGTTGATGACCTCGGTGTACTGGCGTGAGCGCACGTAGGCCAGAGCGGCGGTCCCATCGAGCGTGACGGGACCGCTTGCGATGACGTTGAGCCCTGACTCGGTGTCAAAAGCCGGGTTGGGGAAGTCGATCGTCACTCCCCCGACCGCGTCGATGAGGCCGGCGAACGACGCGAAGTCGACTTCCGCGTAGTGGTTGACGGGCACCTGCAGGTTGGTCTGCACTGCGCGCACGAGATTGGCCGGACCGTCGTTGTAGGTGCCGTTGATGCGCCCCTCGTTGCCGGTCGCGGGGTTGGTCACCCACAGGTCGCGGGGAATCGACATCATCAGCGTGCCCGCCGGGCCCACCTGCAACAGGATGATCGTGTCGGCGCGCCGCCCGGTCACCGTCGGTTCCGCCGCGTCGGGAGCCTCGGGGTCAAGGTTCTCGCGCGAATCCGAGCCAACGAGCAGGTAGTTGACCGTGTCGCCCGCAGGCGGGTCGAGAACACCGTCGAGGTCCACGCGGTCGATTCCGCTGTAGGACTTCCACAGCCAGCCGAGCCAGATGATGAACAGCACGCCAAGCAGTGCAACCGCCAGCAGTACCCATCGCACCCACCGCCGCTTCCGCCCCGGCGTCGGCACGGGGTACGGGCTACCAGGCCGTGGCTGGTCCGGAGCAGGCTGTGGCTGGGCTGGAGCAGGCTGTGGCTGTGCCCGTGCGGGCTGTGGCTGTGGCTGTGCCGCTGGGCGCTGCGGCGTTGCCGGATCCGGCGTGGCTGGTGGCACCGCCGCGCCGCCCGCGGGGTCGGGGACGTGCCATTGGCGGTCTGGGCCACTTGGGGGATCTGCGGGCACGAAACCCAGTGTTGCAGCACCTAACCTCCAGGCGTGGCAATGGAGACGGACGGGACCCCACAACCCGCGCAGTCGGCATCGTTCGCGAACGCCTACGCCGTGACCTACCGCCTCCTCGGTGACCGCGGCATCGCCACCGAGCTGTCCACCTCGATCGCCGAGCGGTATGGCCCGAGTGAGTCCGAACCCGCAGACCGCTGGCTGCCGGACGTGGTCCACGATGCCGTAGCAGCATCGCTGGCGCTCGAGGGCGAGCTGGCACGTGAGCTCGCGGCGGCCGATTCCGCCTCGATGCGAGAGGCGCTGAGGCGCCGACTCGGCGGAGCCGACGACGCAACCCGCGTAGCGGTAGGACTGCACGAGCTCGCCGGGTATCCAGTGGATGTGACCGCGGGACTCATGTCATTCGACGCCGACGAGGTGGCATCGATGTGTGGGCCGTACGCTGCGCCGCCCGGCAGCAGTTGGGCGGAGCTGGGCGACCCGGTCAACCGGGCTGCAGGTGGAATCAAGCGCGCTCAGCGGACCCCCAGGCGCGTTCCCGTGTTTGCCATCGTTGCAGTGCTGGCCGTCGTGGCCCTGGCGATATGGGCCGGTACGTCGATCGGCGAACGCCCATCGGTCGGCGAGGGCGGCGGAGCTGCCCAGGGCGCGAGCGCGTCCTCCGAGGGTGGCGGTTCCGGGGCTGCAGGCGCGGGGGCGACCGGTGCTGCGTTCGAGCCGACCCTGGATCCGCTCCCCAGCGCAGGCTGTGGAGTCCCACCGCCTCAGGGCGTGCAGCCGGGCACACCTGTGGCGCTCGAGTTCGACGTGCAGGGTCGGCCCCTCCCCTACCGGCTGCTCTTCCCTGCGGCGGCGGAGCCAGCCCCCCTGGTGATCGCCGTTGCCGACGATGCCACCGACCCGGCGGCCTTCGCGGCCCAGACCCGGCTCGAGGAAGCCCTTCCCGGATCCATCCACGTCACGATCCCTCCCCTCATCCCCGAGGGTCGTCCAGTTGGCTCCGAGGCCGTCCCGGCACTGCTGGACAAGCTGGTCTCGGAGCACTGCGTGGACCTCGCGCGAACCTTCGTCGTCGGCCACGGCGTGGGTGGCGCCGTGGCCGCCGAGGCTGCATGCTCCGCCCCCGAGCTCATCGTGGGGGCGGCTGCCGTCGCGAGTGCCCCCACACCCGACAGCTGCGTGCTCGACCCCGCCGTGGCGATCATGGTCTCCAGCCGCGACGACGACCCCACGGTCGACCCGGGCGAAGCACTGTCCGGGATCGCAGCTGCGTGGGCGGCAGTGCTCGACGCCGACGACGAAGTAGTCGATGCTCCCGACGAGCGCACCCTCGTGCGCACCTATGAGGGCCCGGGTGGCGTCACCGTGATGACCATTTCACGCACCGAGGGTGGCCACGGTTGGAACTCGCTCGACACCGGCGACGTCGTGGACTTCGTGGCCGGCACCGCCCGGATGCTCAGCTGACCGGCTCCTTCAGCGCAGTCGCGGGCCGGACACCCAGGCGACCAGGGAACGACGAACGCCCGACTCCACCGGGGTGACTCTGTGGTACTCGAACCCGCAGAACGCCACGACCGCGCCCCGCGCCCTGGAGCTGGCCCTGAACTCCGCCAGCTCCCGGTCGTCGTAGTCGACGGCCACCTCGAGGAACTCCAGGTCGGCCCCGCTGTAGTCGGCGGGATCGCTCAGCTGCAGCACGAGCGAGAGCTTGCGGTCCTCCACGCCCTCGTCGAGCCCGTCGTGGTGCCACGTGTAGTGGGCACCCGGTCTGTCATAGAGCGTGTACTGCAGGTCCTCGAGTATCCCGTCGACCTCGAGGAGCCAACGCTCGTTGGCGCGATCACCCACCGCTTCCAACCGTTCGAACGCCCAGTCCAGCGACGTGGTCCGAGCGATCCAGCCCACGGAGCTGTCGCGCAGCTCCTCTGCGGAGGCCAGACCCTCGATCCCACCCTGTTCCGCGCCGTCGCGGCTGACGCAGGCTTCACCTGCCTCCACTAACAGGTCGCACTCGGTCGGGCTGAACACCGACGGGTAGACCACGAAGCTGGCCCACTCGCTCAGTGGATCGGTCCTTGCGCCATGTCCAGAGGCCCGGCATCGCGACCGGTTCGCGCCGAGATGATCTCCGCACAGATCGAGATGGCCGTCTCCTCAGGTGTGCGCGCTCCGAGGTCCAGGCCGATCGGGGCGTGGATGCGCTCGAGGTCGGCGCGCGTCGCCCCCGCAGATTCCAGCCGCGCCACCCGGTCGGCATGGGTGCGCCGCGAGCCCATCGCACCGATGTAGCCGGCATCGGTGGCCACTGCGGCCATCAGGGCCGGAACATCGAACCTGGCGTCGTGTGTGAGCACACAGACGGCGTCGCGTGCGCCAAGACCAGCGCCCACCTCCTCCAGCAGTCGATGCGGCCAGTCGACGACCACCTGGTCCGCCTGGGGGAACCTTTGCGCGGTTGCGAACACCTCCCTGGCATCGCACACGGTCACCGTGTACCCGAGAAGCTTGGCGACCCGCACCAGGGCGCCGGTGAAGTCCATCGCGCCGAACACGAGCATCCGTGGCGGCGCCCCGAAGGACTCCACGAAGACCGTGACGACCTCTTCGCCGGTCTGACCGTGTTCTCCATAGTGCCGCACCCCGGTTCGCCCTGCGGCGAGCTCGCCGACTGCGTCGCGAACCACCACGCGGTGCAGGTCCTCGTCGGGAATCCGTCCGAGGGTCGTGCCGTCGGGCTCGACCAGGAGCACGGCACCGAGCTGTGGGCCCGACACGACCGACGCGAGGGCGACCGGACGTTCGGCGCGCAGCGATGCGGCCAGGGCCTCGTAGATGCCGCTCACGTCACCAGTCCAGGGGCTCTATGAACAGCTGCACGGTGCCCCCGCAAGTGAGGCCGACCGCGAAGGCCTCGTCGTCGGAGTAGCCGAAGCTGACCAGTCGGGCGCCCGCCCCGCCGAGCACCTCCAGCGCCGCTGAAACCACTGCGGCCTCCACGCAGCCTCCCGACACGGAGCCGGCGACTTCGCCGCGCTCGCTGACCGCCATCGCTGCGCCCGGCTCGCGCGGACCTGACCCCTGGGTGTCCACCACGCGGGCGATCGCCACTCGCTGGCCGGCGACCCTGAAGCGGTCGATGTCGTCGAGGATCTCCTTCATCGGCTGCCAAACCTAGCGCCGGGGGCCGGATCCGAGAGCAGGTCGGCGAGCGCGGACAGGCTTGCCAGACTGTGACCGTCGACGAAGTCGTCCACGAACGGCAGGGCTTCCGCCATGCCGGCGGCCAGGGGTTGGTAGCCAGGTGACGCACGCAACGGATTCACCCAGACGACACGGTGCGCCACCCGCTGCAGCCGCTGCATCTCCTCCGATACCCGCCCGGGCTCGCCCCGGTCCCATCCGTCGCTCAGGACCACCACGACGGCTCCACGCGCTGCACCCCTCATCCCCCAGCGGTCGTTGAATGCGCTCAGGACCTCTCCCAGCCGGGTTCCTCCCGACATGTCCGCCACGGCCTCCGAGCCAAGGTGCAGGGCCTCGTCGGGTTCGCGGCTCGCGAGCTCACGGGTGAGCCTCGTGAGCCGCGTGGCAAAGGCGAACACCTCCACCCGCGCCGATGACTGGACCGCGGCGTGTGCGAATCGGAGGAGGGCCCTTGCGTATGGCTCCATCGACCCGGACACATCGACGACCAGTACCACCTTCCGCGGCGTGCCGGCGCGGTCCCGTCGTGCAGGATCGAGCATCTCGCCGCCCGTGCGCAGCGCTCGCCGCATCGACCCACGCATGTCGGACTCGCCCCGGTGCGCCGGCCGCCGCCGGCGTGACCGCCTGGCCGGGGTGCACAGCCGGATTCGCGAAATGGCGTCGTACAACTCGCCCAGCTCTTCGTCGGAACACTCCGCGAAATCCCGCCCGGAGAGCTGCTCCACCCTGCTCCAGGAGAGCGCCACCGCCTCCGGCGCCTCATCGGCGGAGAGCCCGGGATCCTGTGGGCCTGCCGGAGCCGGCTCGCTCCGAGTGGATTGCCCTGGCTCGCCCTCGCGGCCGGCAGGGACCGCGCCGAGGAAGAACTCGGCGAACGCGGCGTCGTAGGGCGCCTGTTCCTCCGGTGAACGCACCAGCGTTGCCCGGCCCGCCCAGTAGACGTCGGTGGGATCGGTGCCGAGGATGCCCAGCGCCTCGGTCCATGCGAGCGAGGCCGTCACCGGCACGCGCAGCCCCCGCTCGCGCAACAGCGCGACGAAGCCGAGGTGATCAGGTTCCCGCACCCGCCAGGGCCTCCGCGACGATGCCGTCGAGGCCAGCCTCCTGCACCCGTTGCTGGTCTTCGCGGTACTTGAGCACGGCGCCCAGGGTGGACCCGACCGCGTCGGCGGTCACCGCAGCTGTGTCGAGCGCGTCCAGCGCCACAGCCCAATCGATGCTCTCCGCCACGCCGGGTGGCTTGTAGAGGCCGAGTTGCCTGAACCGCTGCGTCAGCGACGCGACCTGCCGCGCGAGTTCGGCCGGGACCCGGGGTGCACGCATCGAGATGATGCGCACCTCCCGCTCGAGGTCGGGATGCTCGACCCAGTGGTAGAGGCACCGGCGCTTGAGCGCGTCATGGACGTCGCGGGTGCGGTTGGAGGTGAGCACCACCACCGGCGGCCGACGGGCGGTGAAGGTGCCGACCTCGGGCACAGTGACGGAGTAGTCGGCCAGCGCCTCCAGCAGGAAGGCCTCGAACTCGTCGTCCGAACGGTCGATCTCGTCGATCAACAACACGGGCGGCACATCGAGGTCGTTGTCGAGCGCAGCCAGCAATGGCCTGCGGACCAGGTACCGCTCTGTGAACAGGTCGTCCTCGAGCTCGCGGGCATCCAGCGATCCACCCGCGGCCTCGGCGGCCCGCAGGTGCAGGATCTGGCGGCTGTAATCCCACTCGTAGACGGCCTGTGCTGCGTCGATGCCCTCGTGGCACTGGAGTCGCAGGAGCTCGGCCCCCATTGCCTTCGCGATGGTGCGGGCCACCTCGGTCTTGCCCACACCGGGTTCGCCTTCCAGGAACAGGGGCCGCTGCATCCGCAGGGCGAGCAGTACCGCGGTGGCCAGGCCTTCGTCGGGCAGGTAGCCGCCCGTCTCGAGCGCCAGGGCCACTTGCGCGGGTGTGCGTGCCTCTCGCAGGTCGGTGTCGGCCACCTTGGGACGGTACATGGCATCATCGGGCCGTGCGCATCTCCGCCAAGGTCGACTACGCAGTTCGGGCGGCCGCGGAGCTCGCACGACGCTCCCCGGACCGCGAGTCGACTCCGACCAAGGGTGAAGAGCTCGGCGATGCCCAGCAGATTCCCACCAAGTACCTCGAGAGCATCCTGTCGGAGCTGCGCCGTGCCGGGATCGTCGGCAGCCGGCGCGGGTCCGAAGGTGGCTACTGGCTTGCCCGCCGCGCGGATGATGTCAGCGTCGCCGACATCATCCGCGCGGTCGAGGGCCCGCTTGCCGACGTGCGGGGGCAGGCACCCGAGGTGCTCGACTACGAGGGAGCCGCCGAACCCCTGGAGAAGGTCTGGCTAGCGACGCGCGTGGCCTTGCGCAGGGTGTTGGAGGCAGCGACCTTGGCGCACATCGAGGCCGACGAGCTCCCTGGCGGGTTGCTTGAGCTGTTGGCAGACCCGGACGCCCTGGCCCGCCGCTGAGGCGGCTGCTCAGCTACCGCAGGTAGCCGAGATGAACCGCCTCGCGGCGCAGCTGGTCGCGGAAGTCGGGATGTGCGATCTCGATCAGCGCCTCGGCGCGCCCGGACAGCGAGCGCCCGCGCAACTCGGCCACTCCCCATTCGGTCACGACCTTGTCGACGGTGTTCTTGAGCGTGGTGACCACCGAGCCCCGCGCCAGCCGGGGCACGATGCGCGTTGTCGCCCCATCGGAGGTGGTCGAGCGCAACACGATGAAGCCCTGGCCACGCTCCGCGAGCATGGCTCCCTTCGCGAAGTCTGCCTGGCCACCCGATCCCGACCAGTAGCGGCCACCGATCGTCTCCGATGCCGCCTGCCCGAGGAAGTCGACCTCGGTGGTGGCGTTGATCGAGGCGAAGTCCGGCTCCTCGGCGATGACCCGCGGGTCGTTCACGTGGTCGACCGGGAGGAACTCGACCCCGACATTGTCGTGCAACCAGTCATAGAGCCGCGCCGACCCGAGTGCGAAGGTCGTGACCATCTGGTTGGGCCGGCGTTTCTTGTAGAGACCCGTCACGACCCCGGCCTCGACCAGGTCCATGATCCCGTCCGAAATCAGTTCGGTGTGCACACCGATGTCATGGTGGTCGCCCAGGGCTTCCATCACCGCGTTCGGGATGGAGCCGAGACCGGCCTGGATGGTCGCCCTGTCGGGTATCCGCTCGGCGATGAGGTCGGCGATCGCCCGGTCGGTGCGGTTGGGTTCGATCGCCGGCACTTGTATCAGCGGACGATCGACCTCGGCCCACCCGAGCAGCTGGGAGACGTGCACCATGTTGTGCCCGAACGTGCGTGGCATCTGTCTGTTGGCCTCCAGGAAGATCGGCCAACGACCCACGAAGCGCGCGGCGTAGTCGGCGTTGGTCCCGAGCGAGAAGAACCCGTGCCGGTCGGGCAGCGATGACGCCGCGAGGATGAGGGGCTTGCGAAGCGTGCGGTCGAGCAGTGCCGGCATCTCGGAGAAGTGTGCGGGTACCAGGTCGAGTCCGCCTTCGTGCAGGTGGGGCCTCGTGATGTGAGACAGGAAGTACGACACGTGGCGGAGGTGGTCGCCATGGCGGCCATCCATGTAGTCGCGGTCCACGAGCGCGTGCATCTGGTGGACCCGGACGCCCTCGAGTGACCCGGCGTGGGCCTCGAGCTCGTCGATCAGTGCCACCGGCTCGCCGTTGGCGAGCGGCACGACCACGTCGATTCCGGCCGCCACATGGTCGAGAACCGCTTCGGGTGGTGATGGTCCCGTGGGTGCCGGCACGCGACCAGCCTAAGGGCGGGTCAGGCGAGCTTGGTGAAGAGGCGCTCGATTTCGGACACCGAGTATCCGTCGGCCTCGGCCTTGTCGGGGTCCTCGGCGCACTGGAGCATTCCCGTTGCGAGCAGCCTGAAGCCGACCTGGTCGATGGCCCTCGATGCAGCCGAGATCTGGGTGACCAAGTCGCGGCATTCGGCGTCCTCGCCGAGCATTCGCTGCACGGCGCGCACCTGACCTTCTGCGCGGCGTAGCCGCCGGATCAGGTCGTCCCTTGTTTCCTCCGGGATATCCATACCCCGTAGGGTATCAGCCGGCGGTGTCGACCGTCGCCAGGCTGGCGGTGAGCGCCTCCGCGAACCGGCCCACATCGCCGTCACACGCGGCGAGCTCGGCGTCGTCGAGCAGCACCATTGGGCCAGCATCGGTCTCGGCCACGACCACCGCTCCCATCCCTGCGGTGAACTCGGCGAGGCCCGCGGGCTGCTGGTTTCGGTGCAGCACGTCCACCTCGACTCCAAGTGAGCAGGTGAGGTCGCTGAAGGCTCCCTTGCGGCGGATTCCGGAGTGGGTGATGTCACACAGGGCGCAGTGCCGGCCCCGCATCATTCCCAACAGGTACGAGACCTCGCCGCGTATCCCCGCATCCGCGTCGTAGACCATCACGAGCTTGTTGACCTTCACAGACCCATTCAACCCGATCGCGGCCCCGATGCTTCCCACGGTTTGGCAGACTGTGGCGCTTCCGGTACCCGAGTGGGGAACATTGAGCACGACACACGACATCCTGACCGCCTCGCTGACCGACCTCGCAGCCGACGGCCGCCTCCTGTCGGGGGACTCCGCCGGCGAGGACTACACCGCCGATGAATGCCTCACCGTCGAGGCGGTGGTACCGGCCAGCGTGGTCAGGCCGACCAGCACCGCAGAGGTGAGCGAGATCCTCCGGGTCGCCGACGCCGAGGGCATCGCCGTCGTGGGCCGCGGCGCTGGCACCGGCCTGTCGGGCGCCGCCGTCCCCAAGGCCGACTCGGTGGTGGTGTCATTCGAATCCATGAACTCCATCCTGGAGATCGACACCGAGAATCACGTGGCGGTCGTACAGCCCGGAATCCGGCTCAATGAACTCGACGAGGCCCTTGCCGAGCATGGCCTCGTCTACCCCGTCTATCCCGGTGAGTACTCCGCCAGCCTCGGCGGCAACGTCAACACCAACGCGGGCGGCATGCGGGCCATCAAGTACGGCGTGACGCGCCACCACGTCCTGGGCCTGGAGGTCGTGCTGGCGGGCGGCGAGGTCATCCGCACCGGTGGCAAGTTCGTGAAGGCGACTTCGGGCTATGACCTCACCCAACTGGTTGTCGGAAGCGAGGGCACCCTCGGGCTGGTCACCGAGGTCACGCTCAAGCTGCATCCCCGACTCCCCCACCAGGCGACCATCATGGCCCCCTTCGCGACCCTCGACGAGGTGACCGCCGCCGTTCCGCGCATCGTCGACTCGGGCGTGGCTCCGCTGATTCTCGAGTACATCGACATGATGACGATGGCCGCCGCCGAGTCCTACGTCGGCCTCGAGCTGGGGATTCCCTCCGGCATCAAGGAGACCGCACTCGCCTACCTGGTGGTGATGCTCGAGAACTCCCACGAGGACCGCCTGGAAGCCGACGTGGAGGCGCTCGGGACCCAGCTCGGCGAGCTGGGTGCGATGGACATCTACGTGCTGCCGCCTGCCGCAGCCGGGTCGGTGATCGACGCCAGGGAAAAGGCGTTCTGGATGTCCAAGGCCAACAACGCCGACGACATAGTGGACATCGTCGTTCCCCGGGCCCAGGTTCCGCAGTTCATGAACCGCGTGGCGGCCGTGGCCAGCGAGTACGAGGCCTGGATAGCCGGCTGCGGGCACGCAGGCGACGGCAACGTGCACCTCGGCGTGTTCTGTGGTGGCGACACCGTCAAGCGCGACCGGATCATGCACGAGCTGTTCGACGCCGGCACCGCGATGGGTGGCGCCATCTCTGCCGAACACGGCATAGGCGAGGCCAAGCGCGAGCACTTCCTCGCCCTCGAGAACCCCGTCAAGGTCGAGCTCATGCGGCGCATCAAGGCCGCCTTCGACCCCAACGGGATCATGAATCCCGGCACGATCTTCTGAACTGGAGAAACACATGAACGGCGCACAGGCGATGATCCGCACCCTCCTCGACGCGGGAGTGGACACCTGCTTCATGAACCCCGGCACCTCCGAGATGCACTTCGTTGCCGCCCTCGACGACGAGCCGCGGATGAAGGGCGTGCTCGCGCTCTACGAGGGAGTCGCCACCGGCGCCGCCGATGGCTACGCCCGAATGGCGGGTGGTCCGGCCGGAGTGCTGTTGCACCTGGGTCCGGGACTGGGAAACGGCCTCGCCAACCTGCACAACGCCCGCCGAGCACATACACCCCTGCTCAACATCGTGGGCGACCACGCCACCTACCACGCCCGCTACGACGCACCGCTGCAGTCGGACATCGCCTCGATCGCCTCGAGCCTCGAGGGGTGGGTCCGCGCGTCCACCAGCGTCGACGAACTCGCGTCTGACACCGCGGCGGCCGTTGCTGCGACCCATGGCCCACCAGCACAGGTCGCCACCCTCGTGGTGCCCGCCGACCTGTGCTGGCTGGACTCCGCCGGTCCGGTGGCGCCGGACCGCGTGCCATCACGCCATCCGGTCGATTCCGATCGCGTTTCAGCCGCCGCTGCGGCCCTCAGCTCCGGCGAGCCGGCTGCGCTGCTGCTCGGCGGGCCGGCATGCATGGCGGAGCCGCTCGACCTGGCCGGTCAGGCCTGTGCGGCCAACGGCACCAAGCTGCTGGCCGAGACCTTCCCGCCCCGCATGGAGCGCGGGGCGGGGCGGGTGGCGGCCGAGCGCCTCGGCTACCTCGCAGAGTTCGCCCAGATGCAGCTGGACGGCCTCAAGCACCTCGTACTGGTGGAGGCGGCACATCCGGTGTCGTTCTTCGCCTACCCCGACAAGGCATCGGACCTGGTACCCGAGGGCTGCGAGATTCACGTGCTGACGGCACCGGGCGACGACTCGACCGAGGCCTTGCGGTCACTCGCGGATGCCCTCGGCGCCGATGCCCCTGCGCCGGTTCAGCAGCCCGGGCGCCCTGACCGTCCCACCGGAGAGCTGGCGGCCGAAACCCTGGCCAATGCGATCGGAGCGGTGCTTCCCGAGGGGGCGATCGTGGCCGACGAAGGCAACACGACCGGGCTGTTCGTGGCCGGCGCCACGGCGGGCTGCCCACCACACGACTGGCTGTGCCTCACGGGCGGGGCCATCGGCTACGGGATGCCGGTGGCGACGGGCGCGGCCATAGCCGCACCGGACCGCAAGGTGCTGAACCTCGAAGCCGACGGAAGCGCCATGTACACGCTGCAGTCACTGTGGACCCAGGTGCGCGAGGGGCTGGACGTGACCACCGTGGTGCTCAACAACAGCTCCTACGCGGTGCTCAACATGGAGCTTGACCGGGTGGGTGCCTCGGCCAGCGGTGAACGTGCGCGGGCGATGCTCGACCTGACCGGTCCCGACCTCGACTTCGTGTCCCTGGCGCGGGGAATGGGCGTGGAGCAGGCCACGAGGGCAACCAGCGCCGAGGAGTTCACCGACCAGCTAGAAGCCGCACTCGCCGAGCCCGGTCCGTCACTGGTGGAGGCGATCGTCGCGCCCCTGCTGTAACGCAAGGCTCAGCAGCGAACGAAGCGCCAGTCGGCCCAGTCGGGTCGGCGCATGCGCTTGCGGTACTCGGTGGTGTGGCCCACCCAGTTGTTGGTGACGCGACCGTCCTCGGTCTTGTACCAACTGGTGCAGTCGGCCGACCAGACGGTGTCCTCCGATCGCCGCACGATCTCCTCGTCCCAGCGCGTGAGGGCACCTTCGGTGATGTCGATCGCAGCGGCTCCCCGCTGGTCGAGCTGGCGCATTGCCGCGAGCACGTAGTTCACCTGCTGTTCGATCATGAACAGGATCGAGTTGTGACCCAGGTTGGTGTTGGGGCCGTACAGCATGAAGAAGTTGGGGAATCCGGCCACCGACAGACCGAGATAGGCGACCGCCCCGTCACTCCACGACTCATTGAGGTCGCGGCCACCGGCGCCGGTGATCTTCAGCGGGGTCAGGAAGTGTGTCGTCTCGAACCCGGTCCCGAAGATGAGGGTGTCCAGCTCGTGGTGTTCCCCGTCGTCGGTATCGACACCGTCGGGCGTGATCGCATCCACACCCGCTGTCACCACGTCCACGTCGCTGCGGGCGAGCGTGGGAAACCAGTCGTCCGCGATCAGCACCCGTTTGCAGCCCGGCGGGTAGTCGGGCACGAGCGCCTCCTCCGGGAGCCGCTCGGAGGCAAGCTTCGCCACCTCCTGCCCGTAGCGCTTCTGCAGCATCGACCCCATCCACGAGCCTCGCCGCATGAGCGAGAAGCGGGTCTCGAGCTTCGCCCAGATCCAGCCGCGGTAGGCGGCGCGCAAGCCCGGCACGTTGCGGAACGCCCACCGCTCCCACGGGCGGAACTCGCGGTCGGGCTTGGGGGCCACGTAGTTGGGGGAACGTTGGAACAGGGTGGTGTGAGCGGCCTCGCGGGCCACCGGAGGGACGAACTGGATGGCGGAGGCGCCGATGCCGATCACGCCGACCCGTTCCCCTTCGAGGGAGTGGTCGTGGTCCCAGCGCGCCGAGTGGAAGACCGTACCGGCGAACGAGCCCAGCCCCGCGATGTCGGGCATGTGGGGCATGTTCAGCTGGCCCAGCCCGCTGACGACGATGTCGGCGACGAAGGTGCTTCCGGCAGTGGTGCGAATGGTCCAACGGCAATCGTCGCCGGACCAGGTCGCCTCGGCGATCTCGGTGTGCAGACGCAGGTGCGCGCCGAGCCCGAAGCGGTCGACGAGCCCTTCGAAGTAGTCGAGGATCTCCGGCTGCTTCGCCCACTTGCGGGACCACTCGGGGTTGGGCGCGAAGGAGAAGCTGTAGAAGTGCGAGGGGACGTCACAGGCTGCATCGGGGTAGCTGTTGTCGCGCCATGTGCCGCCGACACCATCTGACTTCTCGATGATGACGAAGTCGTGGATGCCTTCGGCCTTCAGGCGCATGCCCATGCAGAGGCCGCCTGCGCCGGCCCCGATGACGGCGACCCGCACGCTCTCGGTGCCGGGCGCGATGCCGGGCTCGACCGTGCGATTCCCCTCATCGGCCATGTTGGCTCCTGTCCACCTGGCTCCACCTCTGTCCGGCTGGCCCCGTCCCGCCGTACCCTAACGAACCACACAGGTCACCGGAGTCGGATCCGGGAATACCCCACAGGGTATCTGGGTTAGCATGTGTGAGACCTGAACCCCCCGATTGGAGCACCCAATGGCAACCGTCGACCTCACCGCCGGCACGTTCGAACCCACCATCAGCAAGGACGGAATCGTGCTGGTGGACCTGTGGGCGGAGTGGTGCGGACCCTGCAAGATGTTCGGCCCCATCTTCGAGGAGGCCTCCGAGAAGCACGAGGACATCACCTTCGGCAAGGTCGACACCGAGGCGGAGCAGGCACTGGCAGGCTCCCTCGGTGTGATGTCCATCCCCACGCTGATGATGTTCCGTGACGGCATCCTGCTCTTCAACCAGGCCGGGGCGATTCCCCAGGACGCACTCGAGGACCTGATCAAGCAGGCCGAAGGGCTCGACATGGACGACGTGCGCCGTCAGGTCGAGGAACAGACCAGCTAGTGCTTGAAGCGGCCGCGCCTGATGCGGTCGGCTTCCATCATCTCGATCTCGTGCGCGCCCGACACCACGATCGAGGGATCGGGCACGAAATCGAGGGCTTGGTTGCGCCCCTCGTAGTCGACCGAGTCGAGGATCACCTTCATCGCGTTGAGGCGGGCGTTGTGCTTGTCCTGTGAGCGGATGATGGTCCACGGCGCGTTGGACGTGTGGGTGCGCTTGAGCATCTCGTACTTGGCGGTGGTGAACTCGTCCCACAGGTCCTGGGCCTGGGCGTCGACCTCGGACAGCTTCCACTGCCGCAGCGGATCGTTGCGGCGCCTCTCGAAGCGCCGCGCCTGCTCCTTGCGGGTCACCGAGAAGTAGAGCTTGAGCAGCAGGGTCCCCTGGCGCACCAGGTCCTTTTCGAACCCCACGACACCTTTCATGAAGTTACGGTGCTCCTCGGAGGTGCAGAAGCCGAGGACCGGCTCGACCATCGAGCGGTTGTACCACGAGCGGTCGAACAGCACGATCTCCCCGCCCGTCGGGAACTGCGCCACGTACCGCTGGAAGTACCACTGGGAGCGCTGCTCCTCGGTGGGCTTGCCGAGGGCGACCACGCGGTAGTGCTTCTCGTTCATGTAGCGCGCGACGCGGCGTATGGTGCCGCCCTTGCCCGCCGCGTCGCGTCCCTCGAAAAGGATGATCATCCGGCGATCCTCTTCTTCGAGGTGGCGCTGGAGCTTCAGCAGCTCAACCTGGTACGGCCGCAGCTCCTTTTCCTGGCGGCGGCGCACCACTGCCTTGCGGTTGTCATTGCGGGCCCCGGCCAGCGCCGCTTCGAGCTCTGCCGTCCGCTCACGCAGCGCCTGCAGTTCTGAGTCTTCTGTCGCTTCCATCGATTCTGACGGTAGCGCTGCTTCGAAGCGCAGCGGTCCGCGCCAACTCGTACTACTGTCTGGACAGATGTCCAGTTCCGTCACGCCGGGGGCCGAGGCCAACACCCGCCGCACCCTCACCGACCGCCAGGCCGAGACCCTGGCCCGGCTGGTCGCGGCCAGCGCAGACGAGCTCCGCGCGCATTCCTGGAGCGGGCTGACGGTACGCAACGTCGCACGTCGAGCAGGCGTCGCTCCGGCAACCGCGTACACCTATTTCGCCTCCAGGGAACACCTCGTCACCGAGGTCTACCGGCGGCGTGTCTTCGCGCTCGGCGACCCGGCCGTCGACACGTCACTGCCACCGGCACAACGCGTCACCGAGGTGCTGCGGCCCCTCAGCCTCCTGGTTGCCGACGAGCCCCAACTCGCCGCAGCCGTGACCGTGGCCATGCTCTCCGACGATGCAGAGGTCGCCGCGCTCCGCGACGAGATCGGCATGCGCACCGCACAGCTCATCCGTGCCGCCGTGGGAAACGACGCCTCGCCCTCACAGCTACTGACGCTCGACGCCGCATTCTCCGGGCTGCTGCTCACGGCTGGGATGGGACACCTCGACTACGCCGAACTGCCCGAACGCACCGCCGAGGTGGCTGCCGTCGTGTTCGGCGACACCAACGACCGGGAGGATTCACGATGACCCTGCTCGACAGCACCGCGGCCGGTCCGCTGCGCTACAACCCCTACGACTACGCGATCCACGAGGACCCCTACCCCACCTACGCCCGCCTGCGGACCGAGGCACCCTGCTACCACAACGAGGAGAAGGCGTTCTGGGCGCTGTCGCGCCACGACGACGTCGCCGCGGCGTTCAGGGACTCCGATACCTACTCCAGCTCGCACGGCGTCAGCCTCGATCCCGCCGCAACCGGGCCCGACGCCCACCGCACCATGTCGTTCCTCGCGATGGACCCGCCTCGACACACCCGCATGCGAGCCCTCGTGTCGAAGGGGTTCACGCCCAGGCGCGTCTCGCTGATGGAGGACAACATCCGCGACATCAGCCGTCGACACCTGGACGTCGCCCTGGACTCCGACACGTTCGACATGGTCGCGGACTTCGCCGGCAAGCTTCCGATGGACATCGTGTCCGAGATGATGGGCGTGCCCGCAGCCGACCGCGATGAGCTGCGCAGGCTCGCGGACCTGCTGGTGCACCGCGACGAGGGCGTCGAGGACGTACCCCAGGCGGGCGCGGAGGCAGCGATCTCGCTGGTCTCCTACTACAGCGACATGATCTCCGAGCGCCGGTCCCGACGCACCGACGACCTCACCTCTGCCCTGCTGGACGCCGAGATCGACGGCGACCGGCTGACCGAGCAAGAGGTCATGGGCTTCCTGTTCCTCATGGTCGTCGCAGGCAACGAGACCACCACGAAGCTGCTGGCCAACGCGTGGTACTGGGCTGCGATGAACCCCGCGCAGAAGGCCAGGGTGCTGGCCGAACCGGAGATGATCCCCCAGTGGGTGGAGGAGACCCTTCGCTACGACACTTCCTCGCAGATGCTGGCCCGCACAACCACCCGCGAGGTCGAGCTGCATGGTGTGACGATCCCGGAGGGCGGCCGGGTCCTGCTGCTGGCCGGCTCCGCCAACCGTGACGAGTCGGTGTTCGACAACGCCGACCGATACGACATCGGACGCGACACGTCTGACCTGCTGAGCTTCGGCACCGGCCGCCACTTCTGTCTCGGGGCTTCGCTGGCCAGGCTGGAGGCCAGGGTGTGCCTCGAGGAACTGCTGGCCCGCGTCGACGGGTGGGAGGTGGACCACCAGGCCGCGCAACGCGTCCACTCCGTCAACGTGCGCGGCTTCGCCACCCTGCCCACATCCGTGAGCAGGCGCTGATGGCCACCGGACTGGCCGACATGGGCCACCCTGACCGGCGTACCGCGCTCGTCACCGGCGCTTCATCGGGAATCGGCGAAGCCAGTGCACGGCGCCTGGCTGCAGCGGGTCACCCCGTCGCCCTCGCAGCACGGCGGCTCGGGCGGCTCGAGGAGCTGGCCCACGAGATCAACACCGCAGGGGGCGAGGCGCTGGCCGTACCCCTCGACCTCGCGGACGAGCAGAGCCCGCGGCGATGCGTGGAGCAGGCGGCGGCTGCCCTCGGTGAGGTCGAAGTGCTGGTGTCGGTGGCCGGTGACGTGCTGCCCACCAAGGCCCACGAGACGTCTCCTGGCGAATTCTCCCGCCAGCTACGCATCAACCTCGCAGGTGTGCAGGACCTGGTGCACGCGGCGGCGCCACACATGATCGACCGCGCAAGGGGCGACATCGTGTTCGTGACTTCGGATGTGGTGCGGGTCCCGCGGCCCACCATGTCGAGCTACGTGGCATCGAAGTGGGGCCTCGAGGGCCTGGCGCGGGCCATGCAGCTCGAACTCGAGGGCAGCGGCGTGCGGGCATCCATCGTGCGACCCGGACCGACCCTGACCGAGATGGGGTCGGACTTCCCCGAGGAGGATCTGCCCGGCCTCATGAGCGAATGGACCCGCCACGGCCTGATGCGCCACGGCGGCTACCTGCAGCCGGACGGGGTCGCTCGTGCGGTTGAATTCGTGGTGGGTGCGCCCCGGGGCACGCATTTCACGATCGTGGAAGTGGAACCCGAGGCCCCGACAAAGGACGAAACACGATGAGCTACGAGATATGCGCGGAGATGCTGGTCGACGGCACCCTCGTCGGCGCCTCTGGCGGGGTGACGTTCGAAGTCGTGAACCCGGCCAACGAAGAGGTCATCGGGGCTGTCGCGGACGGCGGACCCGCGGAGGTCGAAGCCGCCACGGTCGCCGCCCGCCGGGCCTTCGACGAGACGTCATGGTCCACCGATGTGGAGTTCAGGCGTGAATGCCTGCAGCAGCTCCACGACGCGCTGGTGGCCAACGGTGAGGAGTTGCGGGACCTCACACGCGCCGAAGTGGGCGCTCCCCGCCTGCTCACCCATGGCCCGCAGTTCGACGGGCCCGTGGGCGACATCGACTTCCTCACGTCGGTGTTGTCGGACTACGAGTGGTGCCGCGACCTCGGCACCGCCGAACCGATGGGCATACCGTCACACCGGTGGGTGCTCAAGGAGCCGGCTGGCGTGGTCGCTGCCATCACACCCTGGAACTTCCCGTGGCAGATAAACCTCGCCAAGGTCGCTCCGGCTCTGGCAGCAGGCTGCACCGTGGTGCTGAAGCCGGCACCGGACACGCCCATGTGTGCCACCGCTCTCGGCCGAATCGTGGCCGAACACACCGACATACCGCCCGGGGTGCTCAACGTTGTCACGTCCTCCACACCCGACATCGCAGCGATCATGAGCCGAGACCGGCGCGTCGACCTGATCAGCTTCACGGGCTCGACCGACACCGGCCGCAAGGTCGCCGCCGACGCGGCCGTGAACCTCACCAAGGTGTTCCTCGAGCTCGGGGGGAAGTCGGCCTTCGTGGCCCTCGACGACGCCGACCCACAGGCGATTGCAGCGATGGCGGGCATCGCGGGGTGCACACACGCCGGACAGGGTTGCGCCCTCACCACAAGGGTCGTGGTGCCCCGGGCGCGCTACGACGAGTACGCGGACGCGATCGCATCCATCATGGCGTCAGTGGGTTGCGGTGACCCCGATGACGACTCGACCTTCTGCGGGCCCGTCATCTCCGCGGTACAGCGCGACCGCATCGAGGGCTACCTGAAGGTGGCCCAGAACGAAGGGGGAACGTTCGTAACCGGCGGCGGGCGGCCGGCGGACCGCGACCGCGGCTACTGGATAGAGCCAACGCTGGTTGCCGGACTCGACAACAACGCCCGGGTCGCACGCGAAGAGATCTTCGGCCCCGTGCTGACCCTGATCGCGCACGATGGCGACGACGACGCGCTCGCCATCGCCAACGACTCTCCCTATGGCCTCTCCGGTGCGGTCCACTCCGCCGACCTCGATCGCGCCTGGGACTTCGCGAAGAAGGTCCGCACGGGCACGATGAGCGTGAACGGTGGCGTCTGGTACGGCGGCGACGTGCCGTTCGGCGGATACAAGCAGTCAGGCATCGGGCGCGAGATGGGCCTCGAGGGCTTCGAGGAGTACCTGCAGACCAAGAGCATCGCCGAGCCCGCGTGAGCCCTGCGGAATCGACATCCCTGAACGGAGCAGACAATGAGTGATGAGCCAACCATTGGATTCGTGGGCCTCGGCAACATCGGTGCCCCGATGGCACGCCACCTGCTCGGCTGGCCCGGCGGGCTCGTCGTGCGCGATCTCGCCGAGGCTGCCACAGCGTCGTTCGCGGCGGACGACGCGACCGTTGCCGGATCTGCCGGCGAGGTAGCCGAACGGTGCAGCGTCATCTCGGTGATGGTGCTCAACGACGCACAGGTGCGGCTCGTGGTCGGGGAACTGCTCGATTCGGCGGCACCCGGCACTGTGGTCGCCGTGCACTCCACCATCCACGCCGACACTGCGGTCGAACTGGCATCGGATGCCGCGGCGCGTGGCATCGAGCTGGTGGATGCGCCGGTCTCCGGCGGCTTCATGGGTGCGCACGAAGCCCGTCTCGCCATCATGGTCGGGGGGTCCCCCGAGGCGCTCGACCGGGTTCGTGGACCGTTCTCGCGCTTCGCCGACCTGATCGTGCACGCGGGGCCGGTCGGGGCCGGCACGAAGATGAAACTTGCGCGCAACCTGATGCACTTCGTTGCGTTCACCGCTGCCGGTGAGGCCCAGCGGCTCGCGGAGGCCAACGACCTGCGCCTTGGCGACCTGGCGTCCGTCGTGCGGCACAGCGACGCCGTGACCGGTGGCCCCGGAGCGATCATGTTCCGTGACAGCGCGAAGCCCATGGAACGTGACGACGACTGGTGGGAAACCCTCGACCACGTTCGCAACCTCGGCGAGAAGGACCTGACACTGGCGCTCGAACTGGGTTCTGAATCAGGGGTCGAACTGCCACTCGGACACCTTGCGCTGAACCGTCTGGCAGCGGAACTGGGTCTGTAGCCGGGTAGTTCGACCCTTCACAAACGGCAGATCGCGGCCGATCATGTACTCATGTCGTACGAGAAGCGGGTCGGCGAACGCATGGACGTCGGTGACCTGCGCGTACGTTGGACACGCAACGACCCGGAGCCTCGGCGGAGGAGGCGGCGCAAGGGCCCTGTCGCCCAGCCCGGCCATGCCTACCTGCGAAATGTCTCCGCGAGCGGCGCCGGGGTGGTGGCACCCACGGACCCAACCCTCACCCCCGGCAAGGCGGTCGAGGTGCACGTCGACGACAATGCCTACTTCGTGGCCAGGATCCGCAGGGTCATACCGACCACCGATGCAGGCTGGTGCTTCTATGGCATCGAGATCGCCGACGAGTCGCCGGGCTTCCGCGAGTGGCTCACGAGGATGCTCGACATCAACCGGGAATCCGTGATCACCGAAAGCCACTGGCGCTCGGCCTACTGAGCCGCGAACCTGCCCGCCGTGGGCCTGCTCTCCAGACGATCCGATGCGGCCCTGCGCGCAGGCGCAAGGCGCGCCCTCGTGCTGGCGATAGGGGTCTTCCCGTTTGGTGCGGTCTACGGGGTCGCCGTCAGCCAGAGCGACGTCAACGTGTTCGCCGGCGCCGGCGCCAGCGTGGCGATATTCGCCGGTGCTTCCCAGCTGTCGCTGCTGGAGCTGAACGTCGAGGGCGCCGCCCCGTTGGTGGCCATCGGCACAGCGCTGGCGATCAACGCACGGTTCATCCTCTACTCGGCGACGCTCGCGCCGGCCTTCGGTGAGTTCCCGCCCCGTTGGCGCTTCGGCCTGGCCCACCTCATGACGGACCAGGCAGCCACCCTCTCGGCGCTCGAGTACGAGACCGAACACGACCCCGTGGCGAGGCGGTGGTTCTACCTCGGGGCGGCCTCGACCCTGTTCACCTTCTGGCAGATCGGCACGCTCGTGGGCCTGGTGGGCGGTGCGCAGGTGCCCGGCGGGCTCCAGCTCGCGTTCATCATCCCGTTGATGTTCACTGCGCTTGCGGTTCCGGCGCTCACACGCCGCCCCGCTGTTGTTGCGGCCCTGGTGTCCGTTGCGGTCACGTTCGCCGCCGGCGGGCTGCCACCAGGCACCAACATCCTGGTGGGAGGCCTGGTCGGCATCGCCGCCGGTGCCGCCGTCGACCGACCCAGGTCAACGGAGGCGGCCCGGTGAGCTTCACGATCCAGATGGTGGTCGTGGCCATCGGCACCTACCTGATGCGCCTGTCGGTGATCGTGGCGGCAGCGGGCCGCAGGATTCCGCCCCGACTGGAATCCACCCTGCGGCTCATCCCTGCAGCCGTGCTGCCGGCCCTGGTCGCCAACGCCGTGCTGTTCGATGGTGGAGAACTGCGCCCGTTCGGACCGTGGTACGTGGCGATGGCGATCGCCGTCGGCGTGGCCGTATGGACTCGCTCGGTCGGCTGGACGCTGACGGTCGGCATGGTTGCCGTGTGGGGGCTCACGGCGATCTGGTGACCCGCCTATTCTCCGGACGTGCACGACAGCGACCGCATCCTCGAGAACCGGATCACACGTGAGCTGATCGAGCGCATCCTGCCGGCGGAGACCCTCGCCCGGGTGCCCCTCGATGTCTCCGCGCTCACCCTCGATGGCGAGCCGGTGCCAGTTGCCGACATCGAGGGTTCGCCGTTCGAGCCAATCGACGCCGGCACGCCATGGGGCAGGCCATGGGGCACCACCTGGTTCCATGTCAACGGACCGTCTCCTCAGGCTGGCGGCTGCGAGCGGCGCCTCACCGAGGTCGTTGCCGAGCTCGGCTTCACGGGTGGGATGGCCGGCTTCCAGGCCGAGGGTGCCGTCTACGTCGATGGACGGATCCGCTGCGGCGTGCACCCGATGCGCCGCGCCATCCCGCTGGACGTGGCGGGCGGTGCCGGGGGCATCGACTTCCTCATCGAGGCGGCAGCCAACCCCGACTTCACCACGTCCTTCACGGCCAATCCGATGGGCTCGCTCGCCACTGCCGGCGACCGGCCGCTGTACACATTCGGCGGAGTCTGGCTGCAAACGGTCGACCTCGAGGTCCGGCGCCTCATCGCGGACATCGGCCTGCTGAACGAGGCGATGCGCGTGCTGCCGCGGGGCCACCGTCGACGCAAGCGTCTCGCCACCACTTTCCAGCTCGCCTATGACGCGCTCGACCCGGCCGACGTTCCCGGAACGGCACCGGGCGCCCGGGCGATCCTCGCGCAGGGTCTCGATTGGCCGGCTGCACACAACTCGCACCGCGTGAGCGCGATCGGCCATGCCCACATCGACACCGCCTGGCTGTGGCCCCTTCGCGAGACGCGCCGCAAGTGCGCCCGCACGTTCTCGAACCAGATCGACCTCATGGACCGCTACCCCGAGCACCGGTTCGCTTGCTCGCAGGCGGTCCAGTACTCCTGGATCGAGCAGGACCACCCCGAGCTCTTCGACTCGATCCGGTCCCACGTGGCGTCCGGGCAATGGTTGCCCGTCGGAGGCATGTGGGTGGAGGCCGACATGAACCTGCCGTCGGGCGAATCCCTGGTGCGCCAGATGGTGCACGGCCAGCGCTACTTCGAATCACGCTTCGGGATGCGCTGTGACGAGGTGTGGATCCCCGATGTGTTCGGCTACCCGGGCAACCTGCCCCAGGTGTTCCGCTCCGGCGGGGCCACCCGGTTCGTCACCCAGAAGCTCAGCTGGAACAAGGCCAACCGCTTCCCGCACCACACCTTCGTCTGGGAGGGCATCGACGGCTCCGAGGTCCTCGCCCACTTCCCTCCCGTTGACACCTACAACGCCGAGGTGAACCCCCGCGAGTTGACCCATGTGGTGGCCAACTTCCGCGACCACGCGTGGTCTGACCATTCGCTGATGCCGTTCGGCCACGGCGACGGTGGCGGCGGCCCCACCCGCGAGATGCTGGAGCGGGCCCGGGTGCTGTCGGACCTGGCGGAGCTGCCGAGGGTCACCATCGAGGGTCCGGCGCGGTTCTTCGAATCCGTCGAATCCGAGGTTCAGCGCAGTGGCGCGCCGCGCTGGATGGGCGAGCTCTACTTCGAGATGCACCGGGGCACCTTCACCTCGCAGGCCGCCACGAAGGTGGGCAACCGGCGCTGCGAGGATGCACTGCGTGACGCAGAGGTCTGGCTGGCCAGCCTCGGTGACAACAGCGCCTCGGGTGAGCTCGACTCCATGTGGAAGACGGTGCTCACACATCAGTTCCACGACATCATCCCCGGCTCGTCCATTGCCTGGGTTCACGAGGACGCCGAGCGCGACCACGCGACGGTGCTGGAACGCGCACGGCAGTTGTCCAGCGAGGCCTTGGGGCGGCTGTCGGGGGGCGCCGCCTGCATCGCCAACTCCGCATCCACGTCTCGCACCGAGGTCGTCCGCAGCACCACGCCACCGCCTGGCGGGGCACCGGTGCAGGAACTCGCCGACGGCAGCCTCGCGTTCGCGGCGTCGGCACCGGCACTGGGCCTGGCGCCGGCACGGGCCGTGGACCCCGGTGACCAGGTCGTGGCATCTGCAGGGCGCCTCGTCAACGGTGCGCTCGAGGTGCGCTTCGACGAGGCCGGCAACGTGACCTCCGTGTTCGACCGGATGCGCGGGCGCGAGGTGCTGCCGCCGGGGACGACGGCGGGAAGACTCACCGTCGCCCCCGACACACCGGTCGAGTACGACGCGTGGGATGTCGAGCAGTGGACCGCTGGCCGCGCGCAGCCGCTCGGGCCCGCCACCGAGGTCACCGTGCTCGAGAGCGGCCCACTCGTGGGAACGGTGCGCGTGATCCGCGAGTTCGGTGATTCCCGCGTTGCCCAGGACTTCACGCTGACGGCGGGCTCCGGCCGACTCGATGTGCACGTCGATGTCGACTGGCAGGAGTCCGAGCAACTGCTTGCCATCGACTTCCCGCTCGATGTGCGCACCGACCGCGCCGCTTGCGAGGTCCAGTTCGGCCACGAGTACCGACCGACGCATCGCAACACGTCGTGGGATGACGCGAAGTTCGAGGTTTGCGCCCAGCGCTGGGTCGACCTGTCAGAGCAGTCTTTCGGAGTGGCGGTGCTCAACAACGGCCGCCACGGCCATGCGCTGCAGGACGGCGGAGTGCGCGTCAGCCTGCTGCGCGCACCCCTGTACCCCGACCCCACGGCGGATCGCGGACACCACGTGACCACGCTCGCACTCCTGCCGCACGGGCCGGGGCTTGCAGAGGTGGTCGCCGAGGCAGAGGCCCTCAACCGACCCCTGCGGTTCTTCGACGGACCGGGCGACGGATCCCCCGATGTGGAACCGGTCGTGTCGGTGGCGGGCGAGGGCGTGCAGGTCTCCGCGGTCAAGCTTGCCGACGATGGTTCCGGTGACCTGGTGGTCCGGCTGTGGTCCGCTGCGGGAGACCGCGTCGACTGCCGGTTGGGCTGCGCCACGCCCATCTCCGGCGCAGTCGCATGCAATGCACTCGAGGAACCCCTCGGCGCCGGTCAGGGGCCGCCTGTGGTCGTGCACGGCGGCGCAGCCGCCTTCTCGCTCGGCGCGCACGAGTTCGCCACGCTGAGGCTGCAGCGGTGAGTCAGGCGTAGGACTGGCTGTTGCCCCGCTTGCGGTAGGAGTCGCCTCCACCGAACCACGAAGCGACGTCGACGAGGAACGCGAACACCACCAGGGCGAGGCCGATACCGGTCACTCCCCTGCCCGGCTCGTAGGCCGCCGCGTAGACGAACGTGGTCCACGGAACGAAGATGAACCCGGCCAGGCCCAGCCAGAACGAGTTGAGTGCGATCGTCAGCCGGTCGGTGAAGACCCACATCAGGAACACCGCAAGGCGCGGCGAAACCGCCGAGGCGAGCAGGAGCAGGCAACCGCAACCCATGGGCGCAGGCTATCGGGCTGTCCTCACTGGTACGAGGGATGCTCCCTCACTGGTACGAGGGATCCTCCATGTCGGCGATGGAGCGTGAGCGCACGGGCATGACGATGACCGGCGCGATCGTGTGGGGCAACTCCGGGCCCCAGTTGACCGCGTCGCCGCTCATCTCCACCCGGCCGTTCTCGGTGTACCAGTCGACGAGGTCACCGTCGCAACGCACGATCCAGGTGCAGCCCTCCTCCTTGCCCGATGTGAAATCGCCGTGACGCACCAGCGCGGGACGGAAGAAGTAGGTGCCGGGCCACATCGTGCCCCAGTTGTACTCAAAAGCACCCTCGAGGCAGTACGCCTCCTCGAAACAGGGGTGGTGCGCGAGGGGATGCTCGCGCCAGCCCGGCTCGGCCTTGATGAGGCGGGTGTAGAAGCCCGTCTTCTCATCGCGGTGCAGCATCTTGATGAACAGGCCCGGCTGCGGCGTGCCACCGAGGTCGAAGCGCATGGGACTGCCGATCTCGACGGTCAACCAGTCCATCTCCTTGGAGTGCACCACGGAGAACTCCTGGTCGTCGCGGATGGTGTCGAGGCTGTCGTCGCGCACCTCGAAGCCCCAGTCGCCGAACTCACGGAACAGGAGGATCTCGGTGCCGGCATCGACCTCGATGGAAGGCGTGTAGACACCGATCGGTGCCTGCCAGTACCCGCCCTCGTTGAGCTCGTGCTCTCCGACACGCACCTGGCCGCTCAGCACGAACCACTCTGTCTCGGCGGTGTGCACCCCGCCGGGCCGACTCCAGTCGGTGTCGAAGACCACCTTCAGTGAGGCCGATCCGTCCTCCTCGTCGTAGGCGAGGTTCCGCTGCCGGGCGTCTCCTGTAGCACCGACGAACTCGGCCGCGTGCCAGAGGAGGTCCTTCTGATCGATCAATTCAACATGAGGGCGCATAGCTGTACCGTACAGCGGAACAGCGTTTCGGAACCAGTGATTCCCCGCGGAACCCTGGAAAATGGGGGTCTCTGCTACCGCCTGAACGCCGCCACGGCCCCGTCAACACGTATTCCGACCGTCGCGCCCAGCTCCGGAAGCCTCGCCCGGTGGATCCGGGCCAGGACCTCCTGGGGGCCGGCATGGATGGCCAGGCGAACCAGTGCGTCGTGGCCGAAGTAGGTGGACCCGAGCACCTCTGCCTTCACGGTTGCGCCGTCGCCGGAATCAAGCACCACCTGCTCGGGCCGCAGGGCCACGGCGACCTCGTCGCCGTCCTCGGGGCGATCAGCGAGGGCGTGCTCAGGCGGCAGCTCGTACTCGAGCTCTCCGAGCACCGTCTGGATCATGCCCGCAACCATGACGCCGTCGATGCGCACCGACTCCCCCACGAACTCGGCCACCCCGAGGTCTGCGGGGTGCTGGTAGAGGGTGACCGGGTCAGCCACCTGGGCGAGGCGACCGTCACGCATGACGGCGACGCGGCCGGCGAATGACAGCGCCTCTTCCTGGTCATGGGTGACCATGATGGCAGTCGCTCCTGCGGCGTGCAGCACCTCGCGGACGTCGTCGCGCACCTGTGTTCGCAACGTTGCGTCGAGGGCCGAGAACGGCTCGTCCAGCAGGACGACCGCCGGTTCCGGTGCCAGCGCGCGGGCCAGTGCCACGCGCTGCTGCTGGCCGCCCGACAATTCCGCGGGGCGGCGTCGCTCCTCGCCTCCCAGCCCGACCAGCTCCAGGCTCTCGGCCACGCGGACGCGCCGGGCCGCACGGGTCATTCGCGACAGCCCGAAACCGACGTTGCCACCGACGTCGAGGTGAGGGAACAACGCCCCCTCCTGGGGAACCAGGCCGACGTGGCGCCGCTCGGGGGCTGCCCACTGCCCGGGCCCCGACACGACCTCACCGTCCAGGCGCACCGTTCCCACCGCCGGACGCACGAAGCCGGCCACCGCCCGCAGCAGCGTGGTCTTGCCACACCCCGAGGGGCCGAGCAGTGCCACCACCTCGCCCTCGCGCACGTCCAGGTCCACGCCCCGCAGCACCGGTTCGGCGCCGTAGTCGACCTCGAGTGCGCGCAGCTCGAGTGCGAGGGGCTTTGCCACACCGCCGTCGGGGTCCTCGGACGCCATGACGGGGTTCATCCGATCCTCCGTGACGCCCGCGTGAGGATCCAGGTCGGGATGGTCGACAACACGATCAGGGCCAGGGCTGCGGGGGCAGCCGCGGCGTAGCGGCCCACCCCGGTGTCGGACCAGACGCTCATGGCAAGGGTCTCCATGCCGGTCGGATGCAACAGCAACGTGGCCGGCAGCTCCTTCATGGCCGCAAGCAGCACCAGAGCCGTGCCGGCAGCAATACCGGGCGCCGCGAGGGGCAGTGTGATGCGCGTCAGAACCCCGAAGCGGCCGCGGCCGAGGCTGTGGCCGACCTCCTCGAGCGCAACCGGCGACTGCTCCACCGATGCGCGGACCGACCCCACCGCGAGGGGCAGGAACAGCACGGCGTAGGCGAGCGCCAGCATCGGAGTGCTCTGGTAGAGGGGTCGCAACACCGTCACGCCCACGAACACGAGGCTCAGCGCCACCACGATCCCCGGAAGCCCGTGTGCGATGTAGACCGAGCGCTCCAGCAGCTGGGCACCACGGCCGTGGTACCGCGCCGAAAGGATGCCGAGCGGCACTGCGAGCAGCATCGTGACCAACGCCCCGAGGCCCGCGACGGCGAGTGTGGAACCGAGCGCCTCGAACAGCGAGGACCACTCGATACCCGCGGAGAGCCCCCGGCGGAACCAGAACACGACGCTGCCGGCGGGAAAGACAACTGCGAGCGCGAGCACGCCTGCCGGCACCAGGGCGGCCACCCAGCGCCAGGCGCCGAGGCGGATCGGCGTCTGCGGCCGCGGTGAGCCGCCGCCGATCCGGGCGTTCGCCGGCCGGCCTCGCACGACCGCCTCCGCCCAGACGAACGCGAGTGCGACCACCACCAGGATGCAGGCCAGCACGGCTGCCCGGGATGGGTCGAAGCCGGCCCGGAAAGCGCCGTAGATCACCCATGTGAACGCTTCGTAGCGCATGGTTCCGACGGCTCCGAAGTCTGACAGGGCATAGAGAGCCACCAGCAGTGCACCTGCCGCCGCGGCGCCGCGGACCTGGGGAATCGTGACGGTCAGCACGGTGCGGGCGCTCGAGTGGCCCAACGACCGCGCCACCTCCTCCTGGGCCGGGTCCAGCCGGCGCAGGGCGGCGACCACCGGCAGGTACACGAAGGGATACGACACGAGCGTGAGTACGAGTGTGGCCCCCCAGAACCCGCCGATCGAGGGCCGCCACGACACCCACGCGAACGCAGCCACGAACGAGGGAATCGCCAGTGGAATCGCGAGCAGCACCTCGAATGTGCGGCGGCCCGGGACGTCGCTGCGCACGACGAGCAGGGCACACGCCATGCCGACCAACAGGCACAGAGCCGTGACGGCAGCCGTGAGGCCCAGGCTGCGAAAGAGCAGGCCTGCTGTCTGCGCCGACCAGACCTCTTCCCAGACCCTGGCGAATCCCTGCTCGAGCGCCCGGGCAAACAGGTACCAGAGCGGCAACAGGGCCACTGCAGCGGCTGCGGCAGCGGGAATGACGAGCGAAAGGGGCGCCCTGGCGCGACCAGCGGTGGGTCGGACGACCGACGCCAGAGCGGTCACTTCGTCAGCAGACCTGTCTCCGCCAACAGCTCCTGGGTCTGCGCCAGTGAGTCGAGGTCGGCAAGGTCCACGATCGGCGGCTCGAGTGTCTCGAGCGCCGGCAGCTCGGCTGAGGAGACCACCCCGGAGGCGAGGGGATACTCGAAGGTCGCCGTCGCGAAGTAGTTCTGGCCCTGCGGGCCGACCAGGTACTCGACGAACGCATTGGCGTCCTCGCTGCTCTCACTCGAGGCCAGCACGCCTACCCCGGCCACGTTGACGAGGCCACCGGGGTCGCCGCCACCGATGAACTGGTTGCGGGCAGTCACGTTCTGCTCGCCGACCTCGTCGATCAGCTCGTAGAGGTAGTAGTGGTTGACAAGCCCGAGCGACACCTCACCGGCGTCGACCGCATCGCGCACCGCGATGTTGTTCTCGAATGCCACGGGCTCCTGCGCCGCGAACGCTTCGAGCCACTCCCGTGCCCCGTCTTCACCGCGCACGAGGCGCAGCCCGGTCACGAAAGCCTGGAACGAGGCATTCGCCGGGGCGAAGCCGATCGTGCCCGCATAGGCCGGGTCGAGCAGCCCGTCGATTCCCGTGGGCGGGTCGGGCACCAGTTCGGGGTTGTAGATGATCGTGCGTGCCCGGCCGGATGTGCCCACCCAGGTGCCGTCGGCGGCGCGGTAGGCCTCGGGCACAGCCTGCACCACGGCTGCGGGTAGATCCGCCAGGAGGCCGGCCTTGGCAACGGCGCCGAGTGCTCCGGCATCCTGTGAGAGAAACACGTCGGCCGGTGAGGCGTCGCCCTCGGTCAGGATCTGGCTTGCCAACTCCGAGCTCCCGCCCGGGCGCACGTCGACCTCGATTCCGGTGTCGAGCGTGAACTGCTCGATCAGCGGCTCGATCAGCGACGTGTTGCGACCGGTGTAGAGGGTGATGTCGCCTTCGGTGCCGGATTCTTCGTCGCCGCCGCAAGCGGCGGCGGCAAGGGCGGTGGCCGCCATGAGCGCCACGAGCGCCGTCGTTCGCAATGGGAGGGTTGCCCGCCTTGATGCCATGGGAAGCAGGCTACTGGATGTGAAGCATGCTGAACACATCGGGTGCAGCGTCCATCATCGACAGGGCCCTCAACTCGTACCCCGCCGATTCGAGGTGTGGTGTCGGTAGCGTGGAGCACCCCATGGGTACAGCGGAAAACAGCATCACTGTCCGTCGCCCGCCGACGCCGTCACCGACCGGCGACACCCGCTGCAGGTGGAGCAGCGCGTCGGCCGACTTCGGTGCCGTGGCCGACGCGCTGTCGCTCCTCATGCCGCACCTGGAGCCGCTGGCCATCGCCACCGTCCGCGAGGCGACCACGGGACTCGACCCCCACTCGCAGGTGCCAGGTACTGCAGCCGACTGGATTCGCCAGGAGGCCGCGCACCAGCGGGCGCACCGACGCTACAACGATGCCCTGCTCGAGAACTCCCCCGCCCTGGCTCGGGTGGACCGCCTCATCGGCCACATCACCGGGTTCCTCAAGCGGAGACGTCTGCGGCTGCGGCTCGCCTTCACCGTGGGATTCGAGGCCGTGGCCTACTCGGTGGCCCGATGGGTCGAGCCCCGCATGGCCACGCTGTTCGTTGGAGCCGAGCCCGCAACGGCCTCGATGTTCCTCTGGCACCTCGCCGAGGAGGTCGAGCACAAGTCAGTGGTGCACGACGTACACGTCGCCAGCGGCGGATCACGAGCCGGACGCCTCGGCGGTGGACTACTCGCGCTGGCCGTGGTCGGACCCCTGACGATCCTTGGGACGCTCACCCTTCTCGCTGGACGCGGCCGGATGCTGCGGCCCGGCACCTGGGGCCGTCTCGTGAGCTGGTCCGTCTCGTTCGCCTTCAGCTCCCTGACGGCGGTCGGGATGCTCGCGGCAACCGGGCATGGCCCGGCCGACCTTGCCGACCCGCTCTGGTACAAGCAGTACCTGCGTGGCAGCGACCCCGACACCGGGAGTCCGATGCTGTGGTCCCCACCCGGCTCAGGGTGTTCGGAGCCGGCTCAGGGCCGCGAGAGCAGCGTGTCGAATGGGCCGCTCACCTCGTAGGTCGCCCCCAGGGGCAGACCCACCGAGCCGACGGCGCCCACCTGCGCGCGCTGGGAGCTGAAGTAGAGCCGCTGGCCGTCGGGACTGAAGCAGGGCCCCGCGATCTCGCTGCCTTCCTGGCCCACCACCCGGACCACCTGGAACAGCGAGTTGTCGGGTCGGATGGCGACCACCTGCATGTCGTCGCCGTCCTCGGCCACGAGAAGCGTCGCGGAGGGGTCGTCGACCCAGAGATTGTCGACATCGGCGAGCATGGAGGCGCCGCCGCCCTGGTAGCGCAGTGAGACCGCGGATCCGGCGACCGAGTACTCCCACACGCGGTCATCGCCCTTGGTGGTGAACCAGACCTTATCGCCGAGGGTGTCGATGCCCTCCCCGCCGTCGAAGGTCATGGTGGACGGAACCTGGTCGCGCGTGAGCGTGGGCAGGCCGGTCGGATCCGGGACCTCCACCCAGGCCACCGGACCCGGAGCGGTGCCGGTCGCCACCTCGAGCAGACCGGCTGTGAGGTCGCCCGCAGCGGACGGCGTGAACCGGTAGAAGCCTCCATCTCCGCGGTCCTCGGTCATGTACACGCGGCCGTCGCCGGCCACCGCTGCCGCCTCGTGGGCGAACGAGCCCATCGCCGGGCGGACCGCCGGCGGAGCCGATCCGGTGGGGTCGCACTCCCACACCCGACCCCAGTCGTACTCCTCACAGCTGAGCCAGGTGCCCCACGGAGTCGGCCCACCAGCACAGTTGAGCGTGGTTCCCGACAGGATGCGACTGGCACCCAGCAAGGTGCCGTCGGGGGCGAAGCGAAACGACGACACTCCGCCATCGGCGGGTAGTTCGTGATTGACCACCAGGTACCACCCACCGGCAACGGCAGGGTCGGCGAAGGTGGCGGCTCCATCGGGGAACCCCGGCATCGAGTAGCCGTTCGAGTCGATGGGCACCCCACCCAGCGCGATGGTGCGAACGGTGAACCCTGCGGGCAGCTCGACGGCGCCGGCCACGCCCGGAAGGGTCACACCGGAGCCGTTCCACGGAGCAACACACGACGTGACGGCTCCCGCAACGCCGAGCATTCCGGCTGCGCCGGCCCAACGGAACAATCCGCGCCTGTCGATTCTGACCCTCTCGTCGGTGGCCTCGTTCGCGTCGCCCACGGTCGCTCCAGTCGTTTCGCCCTGGACAAACCTACCTCGGCGCCTGCCCTGGCGCGCTGTAGCTTTGCCGGTCATGGCGCCTGCCCCCGACACGGTCGCATGGCCAGGTCGCAGGCCGTCCCCGCTGCTGATCTGGGCCACCACGCTCACAGGAATCACAGCGAACACCCTCATCTCGCCCGTGCTGCCCGACATCGTGGCGGACTTCGGCCGCTCGGATGCCGCCGCCGGCCCGTTGGTCGCGGCCGCGTCGCTCCCCGGGGTGCTGGCTGCGCCGGTGATCGGAGTGCTCGCCGACCGCCTCGGCCGGCGAGGAGTACTGGTGACGTGCCTCGCCATCTTCGGCACGATGGGCATCGCAGCGGCACTTGCCCCCACCTACTGGTTCCTCGTGACCGCACGCTTCCTGATGGGCTTCGGCACAGCCGGCCTGATCAATCTCGCTGTCGTGCTGATCGGCGACCACTGGGATGGCACCGAGCGAGTCCGACAGGTCGGCCGCAACGCGGCGGTACTGACCGCCGGATTGGCACTGCTCCCGCTCCTGTCCGGCGTACTCGGCGCGATCGCAGGGTGGCGCATGTCGCTCGCTCCGTCCGGGCTCAGCCTGGTGACCGCCTGGGCTGCTTGGCGCCTCCTCGACGACGTCCGGCCACCACATGCGGGGATGTCACTGACCCAGCAGCTCCGAGCCGCGGGACGAACCCTTCGCACACCGGTCATGGCGGCCACGATCCTTTCGGGCTTCCTCATCTTCGTGATGATCTTCGGCCTGTTCCTCACAACACTGCCGGTGCACCTCGCCGAGGAGTTCGGCCTCGGCGCCGCACCGCGCGGAGCGCTGCTCGCCGTGCCATCGATCAGCTCCACCCTGATCGCGCTCAATCTCGCCCGCCTTCGCGAGCTGCTCGGTCTGCGCGTACTGCTCGTCGCGGGGGCCGTGCTGTTCGGCCTGTCGTTGCTCGGCGTCGGGCTCGCGGCCACCGTTGCGGGGGTCGTCGTCGGCCTGCTCGTCTACGGGGCCGCCGAGGGAGCGACGGTGCCCTCGCTGCAGGAGACGACGGCTGCGCGGGCACCAGACGCGCAGCGGGGCGTCGTACTGGCGGCCTGGGTCGCGGCGGTGAGGCTCGGGCAGGCCACCGGACCTCTGGTGTTCGCGGTCATGCTCGAACGGCTCGGCACCGGGCCCACGCTCGTGGTCGGTTCCCTCGTGGCGCTACCGGTGCTGGCCCTGCACGGCCTCACTCCGATGGGCCGTGAGTACCCAGTCGGGCGGACCGACTGAGCTCACCCGCACCGGATCAGACAGGCCGGCCGAGCGGCTGGCCGATCGAGTGGAGCATCTCCTGGAACCAGTCGGTGTCCGGGGCAAAGGAACCCCCGCCGGCGACCCGGGCGAAGTCGATGACGGAGAGCTCTTCGCCGGCCTCTGCATCGACGCCGACCAGACCGCTCTCGCCCCTCAGTGCTGCTTTCACCGCAAGATCGGCACAACGACCGATCAGCTCCAGGTCGGCCTGGTTGGGTGCAGCCGATCGACTGAAGTACCCGCTCTTTTGGATCATCTTCTTCTCGGCACCCGTCCGCTTGGCGAACTGGTCCGCATACCACGCACCGGGGTTGATCGTGTCGAGCTTGACGTGGCCGAAGGCATCCCTCGCCGGAGCCTCACCCGCCTCGGTCATGCGGGCGACGATCGAATCGACCCCCGCGCCCTCGGACAGGAAGATGTTGACGCAGCCGAGTTCGTCCATGACGCCCCGCAGGCGCTCGGCCTCGGCCTCCAGGTCGACCTCGAGCTCCGGGATGTACACCGCGTGGACGTCCCACTTCGCGGGGCCGTCGACGAAGCCGGCGAACTCCTGCGAGACGAGCCACTTGCGGTACTCACGCGCTGTCGCAGCAGTGAGCCAACCGCAGCCCCGGCCCATCACCTCATGCACGATGAGCATCCGCGGGTTGGACGAGTGTTCGGCAAGGATGTTCCGGGCGAACAACGCCCCCTGCTCGGCAGCCGTCCAGGCGCCCAGCGTCTGCGCCACAGGCACGATGTCGTTGTCGATGGTCTTGGGCAACCCGACAACCGTCAGCTCCGCGTCGTTGTCGCGCAGGTAGGCGGCGAGGTTCGCCGCCACCAGGCTGGTGTCATCGCCACCGATCGTATGGAGCACGTCGACTCCGTCGCCGACCAGCTGCTCCGCGGCGACGCGCAGGGGGTCCTCGCCCTCCTTCACGAGACCGCGACGGACGCAGTCCTCGACGTTGCTGAGCTTGACCCTGCTGTTGCCGATCGGGCTGCCACCGAATCCGGCCAGCAGGTGGGCCCGCGAACGAACCTCGGGTGTGACGGTGACGTAGTCGCCTCCCAGCAACCCTGCGTAGCCGTCCAGGTATCCGATCAGCTCGACCTCGGGCGCTGCCTGCGTGTACCTCTCGATCAGGCCCCCCACCGCAGCTGACAGGCAAGGGGCGAGGCCGCCGGCGGTCAGGAAGGCGGCGCGACGAACGGGCATCTTGAGACTCCACTGGGTTGGCTGAGGCCCGGAATCCGGCCCTCCTGGCTGAGCGCAACCTAGTCCAGTCCCGCCTGGTGCAGGCCGACGCCGGGCGGGGGTGGGCAGCGCCGAAGTCGGCTCATCGGACACGATCGGAAGTGTGGCGGAGGGCATAGCGGGGTAGCTTCGAACCATGCTCCGGAGAGGGATGGCCTCCACGTCCATAGTGGCCCTGGACGCCCGGCGCCGCGCCGGCACATCGGACTCCGCAAGCTGGATCGTCGGCTCGATCGTCATCATCGTGCTGGTCGGTCTCGGTCTCTTCTTCGGCGACGCCGATCTCGGAGACGCAACCCCACTCGAGACCGCCATCGTGGTGCTCAAGCTGAGCGCCGGGTTGTCGACGGCCTACCTCGTCTATTCCCACGCGGCCTCGTCGCGCAACCGTGCGTACCTCGCCCTGGCCAGCACGTTCATGGCAGTCGGATGGGCAGCCGGTGGGCTGCTGTTGGTGACAGATGGAGGCCTGATCGCCGGGGAGCAGCTGATCGGCACTCCCCAGGCAGCACCGTGGACGACGTTCTTCCTGCAAACCATCCTGCCCGTTGGGGTCTGCGGCACTGCGGGCATCATGTGGTACGACGCCCGCTCATACCGCCGCCCGGGCCGCGGCACCCACGTCGCGGCCTCGGTGGGCAGCTCGGCCCTCGTACTCGTTGTGGCGGGCGCCTTGATCCTGGGGCTCGGCGACAACCTGCCGGTCCTGCTCGACGCAGACGGCATGCCAACCGACGCCTGGTGGTGGGCCTGGGGGACTTGCACCTGCGCAGCGATCGCAGCACTCGTCGCGGTGCTGGCGCTCGGCACAGCGCGCTACAGCATCGTCGCCGGATGGATGATCGGCGTGGCCTCCCTGACGCTGGCTTCGTCGATGGTCTACCTGGGCGGCCCCAGTGAGTACTCCCTCGCGTGGCTGGTCGCAGAGTTACTCTGCCTGCTGTCGGTGTTGCTGATGCCCTACATGATGCTCAGCCAGCTGGGTCGCGTGGAGCGCACGGCCCGCAGGGTCGCCGACGAGGACATGCTGACCGGCCTCACCAGTAGGTCCGGACTGCTGGCTCGGCTGGAGCACGAGGTCGAGCGGGCCAAGGCCCTCGGCCGCAAGGGGGCGCTGCTCTGGGTTGATCTCGATGGCTTCAAGGCACTCAACGACCAGCTCGGCCATGCCAAGGGCGACGAGGCGCTGCGCACCGTCGCAACCAGGCTGAGGCTAGCGGCGCGGCCCAACGACACGGTCGCCCGGCTTGCTGGAGACGAGTTCGGCATGCTGGTCGCGGACCTGGGCGACCCGGGCGACGCCGACACCATCGCCCGGCGGGCACTCGATGCCCTCCGGGAGCCGGTGATGCTGGATGAGGCGTCGCCCCTGCTGACCGCCTCCATCGGCATCGTCCACTTCCCTGATGACGACGACGACGCCGACAACCTGCTGCACCGGGCGGACCTCGCGATGTACGAGGCGAAGCGCGAGGGCGGCGACTGCCTCGCGACATTCGACCAGCCGATGGCCGAACGTGCCCAGGCACTTGCGACCGACCGCCAACGCCTTGCGAGGGCCATCCGGGAGGACACCTTCGAGCTCCACTACCAACCGCTCAGCAACCTGGGTTCGGGCGAGCACATCGGATCGGAGGCCCTGTTGCGCTGGATCCGCAGCGGAGAGGTCGTCGCGGCCGGCGACTTCGTGCCCATGGCCGAGACAAACGGCCAGATCCGCCAACTGGGACGCGTCGTGCTCGACTTGCTCACCCGGGACCTGCAAGAGGCAGAGCCCCTTCCCGCGGGATTCAGGGTGGCGGTGAACCTGTCGGTGCCGGAGCTGTCCGACCCCGACGTCTCGGCCTCGCTGTGCGAGGGAGAGCTATCGAGCTTCCTGCCGAACCTGACCATCGAGGTCACCGAGGGCGTGATGCTCACCGATCACCCGGGCGCGGTGGAGCACCTGCGCTGCATGCGGGCGGCCGGTGCCGCCATAGCGCTGGATGACTTCGGTTCGGGCTTCGCGAACGTGGAGGCCCTCGCCGGGCTCAACCCGGACCTGCTGAAGGTCGACTCGGCATTCACCCAGCGCGCGGGGCGCGGCGACGAATCCGGCATCGCGTTCCTGGAAGCGGCCCGCGCCATTGGTTCGGCGATCGACGCAGTCGTGCTGGCAGAAGGCATCGAGACCGCCGAGGAGCTCGAGGTCGTGAAGCAGATGGGAATCGAGTTCGGCCAGGGCCGTCTCCTCGGCCCGCCTGCGCCCGGTTTGACGGTCTGAGTTGCCTGCTCAGGAACGGGAGCGTACGGCGCGCCAGATGGCGAGCACGATGATGGCTCCCACGACCGAGCCGATGATGCCGCTCGGATGGATCGCCAGATCGTCGCTCCAGATCAGACTGCCGAGCAACCCACCCACGAAGGACCCCACGACTCCGGCCACGAGCACCTCGCCCCAGTCCTTGGGCTGGGTGCCGCCACCGAGCACGAGGTTCGCGAACCAGCCGGCGAACATGCCGATTCCGAGGATGGCGAGGATGATCATGTCTTCTCCGGTTCAGGCTGGGAAGGCGCCACTGTAGCGTCGTCGCCTTCCGGTTCCGGATTCGCGGCAGCACCGATTGCCCACACGATCGCGACCCCTACGGCCACTGCCGCAGCGATCCCCAGCACGACTCCACCATCGGGATGCCGCCACGCGACCAGCACGATCGCCCCGAGTGCCACGACCGCCCAGCTGAGGGGCCCGCGGTTCGCCTGCACCCACCTGGGCACCGGTCCGAGATCGCGCTCCCCCGTGTGGTCGTCGATCTTTCCCAGCGCCAGGCGGCCCCAACTGCGCACCTTCTCCGCGGAGGCTGACGGACCCACGAGCCATGCGCCCAGCCCGATGACGATGCCGATGGCCAGGCCGGCTCGCAACGCCATTCGCAGGAAGTTCGTGATGATGTCGAATGCGGCCTCCGCTGCTGCGGTGCTCTGCACCACGCCGGTCAGCGCGTTGAGGTACAGGTCGCGTCCGAGGGCCACCACACCGAGCGTCAGAAGCATCGGGACGGCCACCGCGATTCCGGCCCTTCGGACCCCGAGGCGGCGGTCCGGTGCCACGAGCACCGCGCCGACCAGCAGCAACAAGGTGAGGATCGGCAGGAACCAGGACAGCATGTCGAAGAAGCGCACGAGGCTCTGGATCTCCGCCAGGTCGTCGGACTCGAACAGCACGAACTCGCCGCTGATGTCAGGAGCCCTGCTTTCGAGGTCCAGGCCGGTCGCGTCGTCGATCCCCCCGAGCACGGTCTGCACGAGCTTGTCCAGCGGCAGCACGATCTTGCCGTCGGAGAAGTCGAGCACCTCCCCTTCCTGGCCCGTCAGGGCCAGCACGAGGGTCTTGTGGGCCTCGCGGTTGGCCGCGGTCCATATCTGCGCGAACTGATCGCTCTGCACCGCCTTGGTCGACAGCTCCGATATGAGGTTGTTGCCCCCAGCGGCGATCAACGACGCCAGCGGCGCAAGATCGGAGGGCAGCACCTCCTTGACCGTTGACTCGAGGTCGATGGCACCCTCGACCTCTTCTGCGATGGTGTTCGCGACGGCATCCTGGATCGCCGGGTCGGTTGCCAGGGGCTCGACGGTTTCCAGGTAGGTATTCGTGTCGAGCAACCGGTTTCGCACCCATACCGTCATGACCGACGGTGGCAGCAGCAGCGCTGCCACCACTGCGAGCGCTATCGACGCGCGGCGTCGCTGCTTGCCCCTCTTGCGCTCCGCATCCGCTGCCTCCGCGTTGCTCAGGTGGTCGAGCTCCTCGCGGAGCCGCATGTTCTCCTCGCGCAGCGCCTCCAGGTCCGGAGCCTCCGACTCCGGCTCCACCTCGGGTTCGTCACCGTCGTCAGTCATCTCGTGCTCCGTCCTGTGCCTTAGCTGCCGTCGCGGATTCTGGGGCCGTCAGGGGCTCGCGCGGCACCCTACGGGTGAAGAAGAGTGCCAGGAGCGCGAACAGGCATGCCGCGATCATCCCTCGCTGCAGCGCCCCGATCCTCGCGGTCGCGTTGGCGTCGACTATGGCGTCCGACTCCTCAGCGGTGAGGGACGTCTGGGCGAGGGCTTCTTCGAGGGCGGCGTCGGAGACGAAGTCGACCCCTGCGCTGACCGAAGTGGTGGCGACCTCCTGCAGTTCGTCGTCGATCTCGGGGGACGAAGAGATGCCGGAGATGAGCAGCGACGACAGCGAGCCGATCACCACAGCGCCGATCAGCGCCGTGCCCAGCGAGGCGCCGAGGTTCTGGCTGGTGTACTGCAGGCCGCCCACCTCGCTGCTGCGTTCCACGGGCTCGGAGCTCACGATCACGTTGCCCAGTTGTGACGCCAGCAGCCCCAGGCCTGCCCCCATGAGCAGGAACGGCACCGTGACCGACTCGGCGCCGACGCCGGCGCGGTCGAGCAGCACGGCGAGCAGCCCGGTAGCCCCCGCGAGCAACAACAGTCCGCCTCTCACGACCTTGCGGGGCGACGCCGCCGGCAGCAACTTCGGCACGGCCGGCGCAACGACGATCAGGGCAATCGAGAGAGGGAGCATGCGCAACCCGGTCTGGAACGAGTCGAGGCCGAGCACGATCGACAGGAACAGCGGAATCGTGAAGAACACACCGTTGGTGATCAGGTACTGAGCGCCGATCAGCAAGAGGCCGCCCTTGAGCTGGCGGTTGTCGAGCAGGTCGGGGTCAAAGAGTGGGTCGGCGTTGCGCTTCTTCAGCCGGGACAACCACAGGGTGAACCACCACAGGACCACCAACCCGCCGAGGATGAGGAAGATGGTCACCGAGATCCCGGCGATCGCTGGAGTGGCGTCGGGTCCGCCGGGTGTCGACTCCGCCACCTTGGGGCTGATCCAGCCCCAGCTGGATGACTGCAGCACACCGAACACGAGCAGTGCCAGCCCCATGGCAGACAGCCCGGCGCCCACGAGGTCGAGTTTCGGTTTCGGCTCCGCCATCTCGACGTCGGGGACCTTGCCCGTGAGCACGAGGATCCCTCCGGCGATGAACACCTCGGCCACGAAGACCCAGCGCCACGAGAAGCTGGCGGTCACGAAGCCGCCGATGATCGGGCCGGCAGCCACAGCCACGGCCGCGGACGCCGCAAGAACCCCGTAAGCACTGGCGCGCTTGCGGCCGGTGAAGTTCCCCGCGATGAGCGCCACGATCGAAGGCATGATCAGCGCCGCCCCGAGACCTTCGAGAACTGACCAGCCGATGAGAAGCACCGCCACGTTGGGTGAGATGGCTGTGATGGCGGAACCCGTGCCGTAGACGATGAGGCCGATCCGCAGCGCCCGGCGTCTCCCGAGGATGTCACCGAGCTTGCCACCGGTGATCATCGACGCCGCCATCACGAGCGTGTAGGCGGTGATCACACCCTGGATGGAGGCCACGTCGGTGTCGAGGTCCTCGACCAGCGCCGAGATCGACACGTTCATGACGGTCGTGTCCACCGTCATGAGGAACTGTGTGACCGCAAGCAACGGCAGGACGATGGCGGATGCGCCCGCCACGTCAGGGTTGTCTGCGGACCGCAACTCACTCACGCGCCAAGCCTCGCACACGGCAGCGGCGCCGCTGCGCAATCGACGTCCATATTCCCCGGGCGGCTAGGCCAGATGTCACGCCCGAAACGTTGGCAGCGCGGTGGCCGCATCTGCAGACTTGTCTGGTACTTCCCGCCCCCCGGCCGGACCCCAGTTCGCTGGTTACCCCTTGGAGCTATCCGTGTTCACTCGACTCGGCACCTGGTGCGTGCGCCGTCGCGGCGTAGTGGTGCTCGCATGGATCGCCGCACTGTTCCTCCTCGGAGGCGTGGTCGGCGCCGTCGGCAGTGATGTACGCACCGACTTCGACCTCCCCGACGTCGAGAGCCGAGCAGGCTTCGAAGTGCTCGAGGACCGTTTCGAGGGATTCGGCGCAGGCGCACCCGGCCAGATCGTGTTCCAGAACGACGAGGCATTCGCCGACCCCGCAGTCGTCGCTGCGGTACAGGACTACCTCGCCGAGGTCGACGCGATCGAGGGCACCACCGTCATCGGACCGTTCTCGCCCCCCGCGCAGGATCCTGCCGCCGCGCTGGCTGCGATGTCGGACTTCCTGGGTGACGACCTCGACCCCGAGACGCTCGCCGGCCCCTCCCAGGTGTCCGCCGACGGCACGATCGCGTACGCGAGCGTCGAACTCCCCGGTGAGACCGACCAGGAGTCGGCCGCCGAGTTCGCGGAGGAGGTCGAGGCGCTCGCACCCGCGGTCGACGGCCTGCGCATCGAGTACGGCGGGCAGATCTTCGGCGACTTCGAGCCCCCGCAGTCGGAGATCCTCGGGCTCGCGTTCGCGATCGTCATCCTCATCGCCGCATTCGGGTCCGTGCTGGCCATGGGCCTGCCGATCGGCGTTGCGCTCGGCGGCATCGGCGTCGGGAGCACCTTGTTGCTCCTGCTGTCCAACGTGATGTCGATGCCTGACTTCGCGGCCACGCTCGGCATCATGATCGGCCTCGGAGTGGGAATCGACTACGCGCTGTTCATCGTGACCCGGTACCGGGAACAGCTCTCATCAGGCCACGACGTGGAGGAGTCGGTCGCTATCGCGATGGACACCTCCGGCCGGGCGGTGGCGTTCGCAGCCATAACCGTCGTGATCTCACTGATGGGCATGCTCATCATGGGCGTGAGCTTCGTGAACGGCCTGGCCATCGGCTCGGCGACCGTGGTCACCATGACACTGCTCGCCTCACTGACACTGCTTCCGGCACTGCTCGGCTTCGCGGGCCGCCGCATCGAGGTGACCCGCTGGCGCGGGCTCATCGCGGCCGCCCTGGTGGTTGTCGGACTGCTCGGCATCGGCCTGCAGATCCTGGCCCCCATGGCCATCCTGCTGGTGGTGCTGCCTGCGGTGGTCGTGGTGCTGCTGGCGGGACTCGCATTCGCACCGCTCAAGAAGGTGGTTCCGGCCCGCCCCGAGAAGCCGTTGCGCGATACGTTCTCGTACCGCTGGAGCCGCTTCGTACAGGCGCGGCCCTGGGCCGTCGCCCTGGGCAGCAGTGCAGTCCTGGTCCTGTTGGCACTGCCGGTGTTCGGCATGCGACTCGGGTTCTCCGATGCTGGCAACAATCCCGAGGACACCACCACCCGCCAGGCGTATGACCTGCTCGCGGAGGGTTTCGGCCCCGGCTCCAACGGCCAGATCCTGCTCGCCACCGATATCGAGGGCACTGTCGACCCGGCCGCTCTGGCGGCCACCACCTCGGCGATTTCCGCCACCCCCGGGGTCCAGTCGGTCTCGGGCCCGATCCCGAACACCCTCACGGACCCGGGTTCGACCGAGGTGAGCGCGGCCGTCTGGCAGGTTCAGGCCGAGACCTCACCGCAGGACGCGGCCACCACCGACCTCGTGCACACGCTGCGCGACGAGGTCCTCCCCCAGGTCGAGCCGCCGGGAACCGACATCCACGTGACCGGCTTCGTGGCGGTGACGGTGGACTTCTCGGACTACCTCTCTGCCCGCCTCGGCTGGTTCTTCGGCGCGGTGCTCGCGTTGAGCTTCCTGTTGCTGATGGTCGTGTTCCGCTCGCTGCTCGTGCCATTCAAGGCCGTGGTGATGAACCTGCTCTCGATCGGCGCCGCGTATGGCCTCATGGTGGCCGTGTTCCAGTGGGGCTGGATGAAGGACGTGTTCGGGGTGGAACCTGCCCCGGTCGAGCCGTTCCTGCCAATGGTGATGTTCGCCATCGTGTTCGGCCTGTCGATGGACTACGAGGTGTTCCTGCTGTCCCGCATCCACGAGGAGTGGGTGCGCACGGGCGACTCCAAGGAGTCGGTCGCCGACGGCCTGGCGGCGACCGCCAAGGTGATCACCGCTGCCGCGGCAATCATGGTGTTCGTGTTCGGCAGCTTCATGCTGGAGGACGACCGCTCGATCAAGCTGTTGGGATTCGGCCTGGCCGTGGCCGTGTTCCTGGACGCGACCATCGTGAGGATGCTGCTCGTGCCCGCGACCATGGAACTGCTGGGTGACCGCAACTGGTGGTTGCCCCGCTGGCTGGACCGAATCGTGCCCCACATCAACGTTGAGGGCAGCACCGAGAACGTCGACGAGGAACTGGCCCGCGAGCTCGGCGAGGAACGCGAACCCGAGCTGGTCTCCTAAGCTCTCGCCGCAATGGACATCGAGCACTTCTACGACGGCAATCCGAAGCGACGCAGCTCCCGGGAGTACTCCTTCGGCCAGGACTGGACCGATTCCGGCGGCACCCGTTGGGAACTCAACTGGGTCGAGGACACCGGCGAGGTCTACGTGATGCGCGAGGCGGGCGAGCCGCTGGTGATGGACCCGCTGGGCGACACAGCCGTCCCCGAGATCAGCGCGGATCAGGTGACGGTGGAGATCCTGGGCACTATCCAGGGCCTGGAGGCCGTTGAGACTGCCTTCTCAGGCTGGTCCGACGCCCAGTCCCCCAAGGGTTCCCTCGACTGGGTGCGCAGCCGGGTCGCCGACGTGGTCGCCGGCGTCTCACACGCCGGCGAGGGCTCTGACCCCGAACCTGATTCACTTCCAGGCTCCGGCTGACAGTCCGCGAAGCTCGGACAGGGTTTTCACCCATCGCGAATTCGGGCGCCGGAGCGTCGATCGCGATACCGTTTGGTGATCGGCTGGCGACGCCGAGGGGAGACGATCGATGCGAACGCGAACTGCTGCACTGGCCACACTGGCGTGCGTGGCGCTGCTGGCAGCAGCGTGTTCCAACCCGCCGTCGACCGTGGGCGGCGGCGACCACCAGTGCACCACTGGCCAGCAGGACCCGGCAGGGCCCGCCCAAATGGACGTGTCCTACGGCCCCGACATCAAGCACGTGCTCGACATCTGGCCGGCATGCACCGCATCGGCTGTCGGCACGATCGTCTACATCCATGGTGGTGGCTATACGGGCGGCTCCAAGCAGCAGGGCGCGCACAACAACGTGAAGAGACTGCGCGACAACGGTTGGGTCGTGGTCAGCATCGACTACAGGCTGGCTCCATTCCAACGCTGGCCCGCGCAGCCGAACGACGTACAGCGCGCCATTGACTGGTGGCGCAGCACCGGCGCATCCGCATTCGCCGCTCCGGTGGCACCGCTGGTTGGTGTGGGCTGGTCTGCGGGGGGCCACCTGGCCGAGTGGAACAACGTCCAGGACGCCGAGGTGGGCTTCGACGCCTCGATCTCCGTTGGCGGCGGCACCTACTGGCCCGACCGCGCCGGCTCGTCCACAGCCAACAACCTCTTCGGGCTCAACCCGCTGACCGCAACGCTGGTCAACGCGTCGAGCACCACTCACCTCGACGCCGCCGACCCACCACTGCTGCACATCCACTACGACGACGACTTCTACGTCCCGGTTGGTCAGGCCCACACGCTGGACGCAGCGATCACGGCCTCGGGCAACCCGGCAGTTCACTCCGTGCAGCTCGACTCCACCTGCGGCCACAGCCTCGATTGCATGCGGCCCTCGTACGTGGATCCTTTCCTGGCCTCGGTGCTGGCACCCTGATCAGCTGCCGCTGATCTGGGCGGCGCCCAGGCGGGCATCGATCAGACGCTCTACCATGTCCGCTTCCATGAAGTTGGAAGCCAGCGCGTTCATCGGGTCGAGGCGATACGTGTGCTCGCGCAGGAAGTGGTCGCGCTCGGACATCGCAGCCCTCTCCGCTTGCGGCACCTCGTCAGCGGAGTCCACGTAGCCGAGCCACCGCTGGAACCTCGACTCGACGCGCCGGCCGAGTGTGTCGAGCACATCGTCGTCGCGCTCAGCGACATAGCTGTGGCCGACCGGTGAGATGATCGAGCGCATGTAGGTGCCGTGAGAGACCGACCAGGTGAAGCGGTCATCGCCGCGGAACTCCAGGAAGTCGTCGTTGGCCGGCTCGTAGTATTTCTGCATGTACCCGACGTTGGTGGCCAGCTCCCTGCGTGGTGTCAGATCCGAGTAGTGGAACACCTTGGGAATGGTGCCGAACACGATCACCAGGTGTGGGGCGTCGACGTGCGGGCCGAGCCACACCTGGAAGTTCATGTCCAGGATTCCCTGCTCGCGGTTTCCGATCCACGAATGGACCACCCACTCGGCCTCGGGCCCGGTCCAGGTGTTCAGGGAGCCCTCGAACGATCCGGAGCTCCACTGCTCGTACGGCTCACTCGATGAATGGCGGCTCAGCTCGAAGCGCTCGTGCACCCGGTCGTTCAGGCCGCCGAGGATCTCCCAGAACCTGCCCCAGATCTCCATCGAGTCGGTGTCGGGTGCCTCGGCGAAGAACTCCGGGATCGTCTTGGTCTGGCTGTGTGAACCGCTCATAGGAGTCACCATATTCGCAGCCACACGGGTTGTCCCGCTCGGCGGAACGCTGTTTCGCAAGTGGCGGCGCTGTCAGCCGGCGATGTCGTAGCCCGCTTCGTCGATAGCGGCACGGATCGCGACGTCGTCGCCTCCGAGCACGGTGACCAACTTGTCGTCGAGGTCCACGCTCACGGACTCAACGCCTGCGAGCGGCCCCACCTCCCCTTCTATCGCAGCCACACAATGGCCACAGCTGATGTCGGGCACCTCGTAGGTATGGGTGATGGTCATCGTCATTTGCTCCTCGGGGGTCGGTAGCCCCTGAACCGACGCAGCCGGAGGCTGTTGGTCACCACGAACACCGACGACAACCCCATCGCTGCCGCGGCGATCATCGGGTTGAGCACACCGAAGGCGGCCAGGGGGATCGCTGCCACGTTGTAGGCGAACGCCCAGAACAGGTTGCCCTTGATTATCGACAGGGTGCGGCGCGACAGGGCGATCGCATCCGCGACCGCTCGGAGGTCGCCGGTAACCACTGTGAGGTCAGAAGCCTCGCGTGCAACATCGGTGCCTGTCCCCACCGCAATGCCGAGATCAGCCTGGGCCAGCGCCGGAGCGTCGTTGATGCCATCGCCGACCATCGCAACCCTGTGGCCTGCCTCCTGCAGGGCCCGGACCTCATCGGCCTTGTCGGCCGGGAGCACCTCCGCGATCACGCGATCCACACCCACCTCTTGACCCACCGTCTCTGCGGCCCGGCGATTGTCACCCGTGAGCAGTGTCACCTCGAGTCCCTGGTCATGGAACGCCGCAATCGCCTCGGCGGAGGTTTCCTTGACCGTGTCGGAGACCTCGATCGCAGCCAGGGCATCGAGGGATCCATCAGCCGTCTCCGTGCCAACCAGAACCGCCGTGGCACCGCCGGCCTCCATCTGCACCATTGCAGCCTCGAGTTCGCCGGGAACGCTGTCGAACAGGTCGCGGCGACCCACTGCGGCGCTCACGACCCCGACGGGAGTGCGAACCGAACCGGTCACACCGCGGCCGGCATGGCTCTCGAACCCCTCGACCTCCCCTGCCGGATTGCTGGCTGCTGCAATGGCAGCGGCTATCGGGTGCTCAGAACGGGCTTCGAGGGCGGCCGCCAGTGCAAGCGCGTCGAGGGGGTCGGCCCCGGGCACTGCCACAGGCTCACCCGCGACGGCCATCCGGCCTTCTGTGACGGTGCCGGTCTTGTCGAGCACGATCGCGTCGACCGAACGGGTGTCCTCCAACACCTCGCCGCCCTTGATGATCACGCCCAGCTGGGCGCCCCGGCCGGTACCGACCATGATCCCCATCGGGGTGGCGAGCCCCAGCGCGCAGGGGCAGGCGATGATGAGCACCGCCACAGCGGCGGTGAACGCGTCTTGGGCACTGTGATCCGTGACCAGCCACCCGATCAGCGACAGCCCGGATATCGCGATGACGACGGGGACGAAGAAGCCCGCCACGCGGTCTGCGAGGCGTTGTACCTCGGCATGGGATCCCTGCGCATCCTCGACGAGTTTGGTGACCTGGGCGAGCATCGTCTGTGAGCCCACGGCTGTCGCCTCGACCACCAGCGAACCGCTCGTGTTCAGCGTCGCTCCGACCACCTCGTCGCCGACGCCCACCTCGACCGGTACGGGTTCGCCGGTCACCATCGACGCGTCGACGGCGGAATGGCCCTCCACGACGGCGCCGTCGGTGGCCACCTTCTCTCCCGGCCGCACAACGAACTGCATGCCCACCTCGAGCCCCTCGAGTGGCACCTCGGTACCGTCGCGGAGCCTCGCCGTCTTGGCACCCAGCTCGGCCATCGCCCGCAGGGCATCACCGGATCGCCGCTTGGCACGGGCCTCGAACCACTTGCCGAGCAGGATGAGTGTGATGATCACACCCGCGCCCTCGTAGTAGACGTGCCCACCCGGCAGGTCGGCCACCAGGACCACGGTCGACCACGTCCACGCGGCAACCGTGCCCATGGACACGAGTGTGTCCATCGTGGTGGAGCCATGGCGGAGGTTGGTCAGCGTTGCGGAATGGAAGTCCCAGCCACTCCAGAACACGACGGGCGTGGCGAGGGCCAGCGCCACCCACTCCCAGCCGTCGAACTGGAGCGCCATCACCATGGAGATGAGGACCAGCGGCGCGCTGAGAACTGCGGCCACGACGAACCGGTGCCAGAGGTGCCGCTCCCAGTCCTGTGGATCGGCAGCCTCCTCGGGCGAGCTCACGTCGTAGCCGAGCGACTGCACGGTCGAACGAACGTCATCCAGCCCGACCGACGGATCGTGCATCACGGTTGCCTTGTGCGTGGCGAAGTTCACGTTCGCCGAGTCGACGCCGTCGAGGCGGGTCAACTTGCGCTGGATGCGGCTCGCGCACGATGCACACGTCATGCCCTCGACGTCGACGTCGAGGCGGATCAGGCCCCCACCTGCCGTTCGGTCGTCCAGCGTGTTCGTCATGACTCGATGGTAAACCTTCCAGTCGACTCGAAGGTCAAGTGATCTCATCCCCTGCGGTCGAAATCACCTGGCATCGATGCGGGTCTGTGCAGAGTGCGGGATCCAGCGAGTCCGCCCGTTGCGACAGCGACACCAGCTGTGCGCGGGCCCGGGTCAGCGCCTCCAGCTGCTGGTCGATGTCGTCGATGTGGCGGGCGAGCAGCGCGCGGGTGTGCTCACAGCTTCCCTCCCCTGAGTCCTTCAGCTCGAGCACCGACGCGACTTCGACAAGCGTCAGACCGCTCGCCTTCGCTTCGCGGATGAATCGCAGCCTCTCGAGGTCTGCGTCGGAGTAGTCGCGGTAGCCAGAAGCGGTACGACCGGGTTCGTCGAGCAGCTCGATGGACTCGTAGTAGCGGATCGTGCCGGCCGGCACGGCCGCCAGCTCCGCGAGCTCGCCGATGCGCATGGCCCGAGGGTACCGGTGGGCGCGCTCCGCGAGGCTCACATGGACGCTGCAGATACCGACAGATAGTGCATACACAAGCAACTCGTCGGAGGCATCGTCGCCGCGGTCGCACTGCTCGGTGCCGCCATGACCGGGATCCTCGAGGGGGCCGAGCCGGGCTGTTCCAGCGCCCTTCGCTACCCCAGAGCATCCCGTGCCCCCTACGGGGTGGCCGTTAGCCTCGGTGTCATGACGCGCACCCCCAAGCTCATCCTCTGCCTCGTGGCGACCAGCTTCCTTCTCGCGGTCGGCTGCGGTTCCAAGGTCTCTTCCTCCAGCATCGAGGAACAGATCTCCAGTGCGCTCGAGGGCCAGGTCGGCACCGCCCCCGACTCGGTCAGCTGTCCGGACGACCTCGACGCCGAGGTCGGTGCTACCGCCCGCTGCGAGCTGTCCTTCGAAGGCGAGACCTACGGCGTTTCGGTCGAGGTCACCAGCGTCGAGGGCGACGTCGCCGCCTTTGACATCGAGGTCGACGAAGAACCGAGCTGACCGACCGGCTACCGCCTCTCAGCAGTGGTGCCGGGTCTTGTCGTCGGCGGCCCGCTCGTTGTCGGTCTCGGGCATCTCGTGGCCGTCGAGGTAATCCAGCGCGTTGTTGATGTGCTGAAGGAGCAGGTCGATCTTGTCGCGGCTCATGTCGTTGCGCACCACGACACGCATCACGGTTGTCTTCTCCGCATTGGGCGGAAGCGTGTAGGCCGGCACGATCCAGCCGTTCATGCGAAGTCGGTCAGACACGTGGAACTCGTCGAAGCCGGCGCCGCCCTTCAGCCGGAACGTCACGACCGGCTCGGCCAGTTTCGGGTTCAGGATCTCGAATCGACCCGTTGCCTCGAGGCCCTCGTTGAGGCGCTTGGCATTCGCCAGCATGTTCTCGACCACCGCTGCGTAGCCCTCGCGACCGAGCCGCACGAAGTTGTAGTACTGCGCCTGGATCATCGCCGACCCTCGCGAGAAGTTGAAGGTGAACGTCGGCTGTGCCCCACCCAGGTAGTTGACGCTGAAGATCAGGTCATCGGGCAGGTAGCTGTGGTCCCTGAACACCAGCCAGCCGACCCCCGGGTAGACGAGCCCGTACTTGTGACCGGAGGCGTTGATGGATGCCACCTGCTCCAGGCGGAAGTCCCACTTCTCGTCAGGATTCGAGAATGGGGTTATGAAGCCGCCGCTGGCACCGTCGACGTGTATCGGGATGTCCCACCCCTTGTCCTGCTTGATGCCGACGAGCAGATCGTTCAGCTCCTCGATCGGGTCGGCCTCGCCGATGAAGGTGGTCCCGAGGACCGCTCCCACCGCGATCGTGTTCTCGTCGATCTGTGCCTCGACATCGTCGGGATGCACCACGAAGCGGTCGGGCCGCATCGGGATCTTGCGCATCTCGACGTCGAAGTAACGGGCGAACTTGTCCCACACGATGTGAGTCTCTGCGCCGAACACAACGTTGGGCTTGTCGGCCGGGAGGCCCGCATCCTCTCGACGCTTGCGCCATGAGAACTTGTGCGCGAGCAGCCCCAGCATGATCGCCTCGGAGGAGCCGATGGTGGCGACGCCCACGGAGTCGTCGACATCAGGGGCGTTCCACAGGTCCGCGAGCATCTTCACGCACTCACGCTCGACCATCTCCACGATCGGGTACTCCTCGTGGTCGATGTGGTTGGTACTGATGGCCTCGTCGATCAGCACCCGAGCCTCCGGCTCCATCCATGTGGTGACGAAGCTCGCGAGGTTCATCGACGGCTGGCCATCGACGCGCAGGCCCAGATGGATCAACTCGAACGCGTCGCGCGCACGCATTCCATGCTGGGGGAATCCGTCGCGCGGCAGCCCATCCGCGAAGTAGTGGTTGGCCGGCGGGTCGTTGCGGAGGGGAGATTCAGCGGGGAGTTCAGGCATTCTTCCAGCGTACCGGCGCGAACAACGGATTCCGGGGCCCCTACCACAGGCCGAGCGCTGTGCCTGATGCGCGAACCGCGGCTGCGTCGAGGCCCGGACCTTCACACACGCTTGCCTCGAGCCACCGGCCCAGGTCCTCGCCGTAGCTTGCGGGAGGTCCGTCGCAACCGGCCGGGGCGAGCATCGACAGGGCTGCACGCACGGGACCCGGGATCTCGGTGGCACAGTCGGCTGGATCGGCCGAAGTGAACGGGATGCTCCACAGGTCCGGGCACTGGAGGTCCGGGTTGCCGCCCGGAATGGTGCCCGGCCCGTCGGGGCACACGATGCTCGGCCGGTCCGATCCCGGGGATCGGGCGTTGAGCAGAGTGATCGTCAGCGACGCCTGGCGGCGCGACAGCTCCGTTCCCAGGTCGGCCAGCGCTGGGTTCGATGCAAGCAGCGAGGCATGCACGGACGCGAGGATCCCGTGCAGGGTCACCTCCTCGGCATTCGAGGCCCTCTGCCCCGCCGCCTCGCCATCGTGGTGGCAGATCGCATGTGCGAGCGACGGGGCTACCACGGCAGGGTGCTCCGCCGCGTAGCGCGCGTTGAGGTACCGCGACCCCGGGCGCGGACCCTGCGCTGCATCTCCGATCACGCGGCCCGGAGAGGACAACTCCGCCACCCCGAGGTGGCTGATGTGCGACCCACCCTCCAGCAGGCCGGCGAGAATCGGGTCGGCCGGCCCACCGGCCAGCATCGCCGCAGCTGCGCGTAGTTGTGGCACCTCCGTTACCGATCCCAGCTCCGCCGAGTCATAGGCCTCGATCGCCGCAGTCGCTCCGACCTGTTCCACGAGCCGGCGGGCCTCCTTGTCGTCGATCGGGTCGCCGTGCGCCGGCTCCATGGCGGGCCCGTGCGGGTAGATGCCCGGCTGGCCGAAGAGCGTGTTGGAGGTGAAGCGGGAGATGTCGGCCGGTTTCGCTGGTGATGGCAGGTCCGCGCTGTTGTCAGTCATGGCCTTCAGTCAACCCGAGGGCGGCCAGAACCCACCCGCACCAGTCACGACCACGGGGGGCCGTGGTCCCGATCCACCTGCCCAGCCTTGCTGCGAGTGGGTGCCCGCCGCCCACGACAGCAACCTGCGCAGCGGTGCGACCGCTGCCATGGTCGCCGCGTTGGCCCCAGTCGAACCCGAGCAGCGACCCCTCGGCACCCCACGCAGCCAGGGACCCGTCCTCGAGCCCGCGGACGTGAGCGATACCTTCGATCGCCTCGACATCGGCCGCTGAAAGGCCTGCATCCGACGCCACCCACCCCGCAGTCCCGTCGGTGCGCCACCGACCGCGCGCATCGCCCTGGAGCGGATTCAGCGGCGGATCCGTACCGAGCAGGCCGGCCATCGCGACATCGAACGCCACGCTTGCACCGACTGCGACCTCCTCCTGGCAGTGGTCGCTCAGCACCACCACCAGGGTGTCGCTCCAGACGGGCTCGTACAACGCCAGCATCTCGACGAGGCAGCGGTCGACAGCGCGGGCTCGCTCCCGTGCGTTCTCGCTCTGCGGCCCGTGCAGATGGCTGTCGGCATCCATCTCGTCTAGCTGCACGAAGGTCAACGCGGAGTCCTGGGGTTCGATGTCCTGCACCGCGCGCACGACCGCTGCATCGGTCGCGTAGCCGGTGACGCCTTTCGGCGTGGCGGCGTCGTGCACGCCGTCAGGCGGCCAATGCCGCCATGCCGACCGGGCGCCACACACGCCCACAAGGTTCTGGTCACCGAAGACGGCGACGCTCTGAAGACCGGCGCCAGATGCTGCCTCGAACACTGTCGGCACCGCCGGACCCACCTCTTCGGCTCCGACCCACGCCCCGGCTCTGAACACGTCGTTGGCCATAACCCCGTGTGCCAACGGCGATGCACCGGTGACGAATGTGGCGTGGTTGGGATAGGTGAGCGCCGGGAGCTCCCCGATTCCCCCGTTGTCAGCCCGTCCGCCCTCTGCACCGAGCGCGTACAGCCGCGGCATCACTTCCGGTGTCAGGTGGTGCAGTCCCAGCGAGTCGACGACGACCCAGAGCACACGAGGGCTCATCGACCCAGGCGGCCGGCGAGCCTGTCGATCATCGGCTCGAAGTGCGCGAACGGCGGCGTGGCCGCTCCGGACACCTTGGCTTCGTCATCCCAGCGGCGCAGCCTCACGGCGTCGCCGTGGCGGGGACTCGCCTCGAATGCCTCGACCTGACCGGGCGACATCGGCCCACCCTGCACCTCGAGGCTGCGAACCGACGACGGGGAGAGCATCTCCGGGTAGTCGGGATCCACAGAGCAGAGGTATCGCTTGGCTGCCACATGTAGTGCGACAGGCTCGGCAACACCGGGACCGAACCACTGACGCAGGTAGCGTGCACCTGCCCCTTCGTGTCGGTGATCGGCATCCAGCGACTCCTCGATCGGCGCGAGGTCACCGAGCAGCAGGTGGCCGACGTCGTGCAGCAGTGCCGCCACCACCAACTCGTCCGAAGCGCCACCGGCCTCGGCCAGCGCTGCTGCCTGCAGGCCGTGCTCGAGTTCGCTGACCGCCTCGTCGTAGAGCTCGTGCGCGAGTGGCGAGTCGTACAGCGACGCGAGGGAATCGAAGGCTACGGGCCTGCCGAGGTAGTCGTCACTGATCGACATGCGGACCCGCCGGCCTCCAAAGGTCCCGTCAGCGACAGCGAACTCGGCGTCCTTGTCGGCGTAGTAGCGGTCTCGGTGGTCACCATCGGCGGCGCTGTTATACGTGATGTACAGGGCCCGGCGGGGATGGTCGCTTGCATTGGTGCCGGAGCGGTGCGGCGCGAGTGAGTCGAACACGACCACGTCGCCGGGCGCGACCTCCACAGGCACCCAGGCGAGCGACCGCTCGACCTCGGCGGTGAGTCGGCCACCCTCCTCGGCATCGAGCAACCGCCGCTCTGCATCGGTGGCGAACCAAAGGCAGCCGGCCTGCTGTGTCGCTGGATCGAGCGGCACCATCAACGAAACGTGGTGATCCACGAACCGGTAGGCACGGGCGTCCTGGTGTGGCGCGAACCCCGCCCCTCCAGGCTGTTTGTAGTTCACCTTCTCCTTGAACAGCACTACGGGCTCGCCCAGCACCGACCCGACTATCCTTGCGGCTTCGCCCCGCACGAACGCGCCGAGGCCTTCGTGTGAGTCAGCGAACCGCTCGCTGCGTGCGAGTACCGGTCCATGGTCGGTCTGCTCCCTGTGGTGAAGTGCAAGCGCAGGCCCCTCCGGGCTCGCAGCATCGGCTTCCAGCTCGCGCACCCAGGCCGAGAGCCTGCGAACCGTCTCGGTGCCGAGCACTCCACTGCCCACCCACACCCCACGTGCGGCCCAACCCTCGGCGGACCCTGCGGGCCCACCTCGCCACCTGCCCCCGGTCTGTGCCACCCCGGACCTCCCAGATACTGGGTCCGCCCGCCTTCTGGCGGCCGGCCGACGCCAAGCTACCGCTGGAGCGCCTCCATGAGGACCTCGGAGCATCTTTGCGAAGGCACTGCACCGCGCGAACGCGCAATCTCCGGACGCCGGGCGGCGAGCCCGATGCAACTATGGTGAGCCCGGTCCCCCGAGACATGGATGGCAGGCACCCCTTAGATGGATGGAATCCGCAGCTGGTTCGAGTTCGTGTTCGATCGTTGGGACGAGATAGTCGAGGCTTCGCTCCAGCACGCCCAGATCACGCTGACCGTCATTGCGTTCGCCACGGTCTTTTCGGTCGCCATCGGGATCTTCGTGCACCAGAGACCCACAGCCCGAGCGGCGGCGCTGAGCATCGCCGGGGTCTTCCTGACGATTCCGTCCCTCGCGTTGTTCGCACTCTTCATTCCGCTGGTGGGCATCGGCAACAAGCCCGCCATGATCGCCCTGTTCCTCTACGCGTTGCTTCCCATTCTCCGCAACACCGTGACCGGGCTGGACGAAGTGAACCCTGCCGTCGTCGAGTCGGCAAAGGGAATGGGGCTCAACTCGTGGCAGCAACTGGTGAGGGTGCGGATGCCACTGGCCTGGCCGGTGATCATGGCCGGCATTCGTGTCTCGAGCCTGCTCGTGGTCGGAATCGCGGCGATCGCGGTACTGGTGGGGGGCGACGGACTGGGCACCTTCATCCAGAAGGGTCTCACCCGATTGGGCCTGCCCAACAGCATCGAGTCCGTGTGGGTGGGAACCGTATTCACGGTGCTGCTCGGCCTGTTGCTCGACGTCGTCTTCTCAACAATCCAACGCCTGACCACGAGCCGCGGGCTCCGACTGTAGGACCAACAAATGACCGAATCCATGATCCACCTCGATCAGGTGAGCAAGACCTACGCGGGCACGGAAACACCCGCCGTGGAGAAGCTGTCCCTCGACATTCAGCGAGGTGAGATTCTTGTGTTGGTCGGGCCCTCGGGTTGCGGAAAGAGCACCACTCTGCGCCTGATCAATCGGATGATCGAACCCACCGGGGGCCGGATAATCTTCGACGGCGAGGATGTCACGGACGTGAACCCCGACCTGTTGCGGCGCCGAATCGGCTACGTCATCCAGCAGATCGGCCTCTTCCCCCACCAGACGATCGCCCAGAACGTGGCAACCGTGCCCAAGATGCTCGGGTGGGAGAAGTCGGAGATAGGCGACCGGGTCGATGTTCTGCTCGATATGGTCGGACTCGACCCTGCAGAGTTCCGCGACCGCTACCCCAAAGAGCTCTCGGGAGGTCAGGCCCAGAGGGTGGGCGTGGCGCGCGCCCTCGGTGCCGACCCGGCGGTGATGTTGATGGACGAGCCGTTCGGGGCCATCGACCCGATCACACGCGACCGTCTCCAGAACGAGTTCCTCCGCCTCCAGAGCGAACTTCGCAAGACGATCGTGTTCGTGACGCACGACATAGACGAGGCAATCAAGATGGGCGACAGGATCGCAATCCTCGGTGATCGCAGCGTCATCCGTCAGTGTGATACCCCGGAGCGAATCCTCGCATATCCGGTGGACGACTTCGTCGACGACTTCATCGGTTCGGGTTCCACGCTGAAGGGCCTCAACTTCGAGCGAGTGAGCGATCTCGACTTCGCTGACTACCCGACGATGAAGGTGGGCGATCCATTGGACGCGGCCAAGCGAACCCTGGCCGAGTCGGGGCGGGAGTGGATTCTCCTCATCAACGAGCAGGACGAGCCGACCCGATGGCTTCGGGATTCCGATCTCAACCGGTCAGACCACAAAGTTGCGGAGATGGGTCAGACTGTTCGGGCCTTCGTCGAGCCCAACGCAACGCTGCACGACACGCTGGAGGAGATGCTCCAGTCATCCACCGGCACGTGCGTCGTGGTGGACAAGCAGCGCCGGTACCTGGGAGTTGTGGAGATCAAGCAGCTCACCGACGTCATCCAGCACCTGCGATCCGAGGCCCAAGAGCACTACGAGCGACTGGGGGCCGAACGATGACAGAGCGAATCGTCCGGGATCCCGACCATGTAGAGCGCCTCGACCATCCGAGGGAATCCGACGATGACGAGTCCGACCTTGCTGTAACGGCAGCCGGGTACACGACCACTCGCGCCCGCGCACTTGGCCTCTGGATCGCCCCCATCGGCATCGCCGTCCTCGGCGTGGGGCTCGTCCTCTACCAACAGGGAATCGTCAACGATCCCGAGGTGAAGATCCAGCTCTCCAGCGCGTTGGACTGGAGCACGAAGCTCCGACCCCAGCTGGTGGAGCACATCCTCATCGCCTTCTGGTCGACAGTGCTGGTGATCCTGATCGCCGTGCCCCTCGGCATTCTGCTCACCAGGCCGTCGTTCAGGCGGTATGCGCCCGCGGTGCTGACCGTTGCCAATTCCGGCCAGGCTCTGCCTGCCTACGGCCTTCTCGTGATCTTCCTCATCATCTTCGGCCAGGGCACCTCGACGGTCATCTATGCGCTCGTGTTGTTCGCGACACTGCCCGTGCTCAGAAACACCATGGTCGGCCTCGACAACGTCGACCGCCCCACCATCGAGGCCGGTCGCGGAATGGGAATGACCAAGCGCGGGGCACTCGTGCGCATCGAAGTGCCGCTGGCGGTCCCCGTCATCGTTGCGGGGGTCCGCACAGCCATGATCATCAACATCGGCATGGCCACTCTCGCCTTCCTGATCGGCGGTGGCGGCCTGGGTATCACGATCAACTCGGGGCTCAAGCTCCAGCAGAACCCCGTGCTGTTCGTTGGTGCCGGCATGGTGGCAGTACTTGCGCTCACCTTCGACTGGCTCGGAGCGGTGGCGGAGCGATACCTGAAGCCCAAGGGAATCTGAAGCGACCGCCGGCAACGCCCCAAACGAAGAGCGCCCACGACGTCCCAAACGAAGAGCGCCCACGACGTCCCAAACGAAGAGCGCCCCCCGACCCAACAGGTCGGGGGGCGCTCCAGGACTGTGGTGGCAATCGCTACATGCGGCTAGACGAGCCCGATTGACTCCAGGTAGCCCTTTGCAACGTCCGCGGGGTCATCGCCGTTCACGTCGACCTCGGCGTTCAACTCCGCCATCTTTGCGTCGGTCAGCGGGTCCAGGATCTCATCGACGATGGTCTGGTAGGTCTCTGCATGGGCCTGGAATGCCTCGTCGTTCCAAGTGTACGAAACGTTGTACAGGATGAAGACGCCGGGGTCCTCGACCAATTCGATGTCGAGCGCTGTCACTCGGCCGTCCGTGGTGAAGATCTCACCGAAGTCACAGGCGCCGTTCTCCGTCTCCGTGTAGATGAGACCAGTGTCCAGAATCTGGATCTGTTCCTGGGGCACCTCGTAGCCAGTTGCTTCCTCGAACAGGATCAGCCCATCTGGACGGTCCGGGAACTCAGTCTCGAGGCAGAGCACGGCGTCCGGGTTGGCCGCCAGGTAGTCCGCCATCGACTGCAGATCGAAGCTGCCTTCCTGTTCGACCAGCGTTCCGTTTGCAGCGAAGCCGTAGGTGTCATTGAACGGGGAGAGGCCCGCCCACTGGATGCCGTTGTCAGCAAGGTCCTTCTCTGAAGTGACGTCATAGAGCTCCTGGGGATCCGAGCTCGGGTCTTCCTGGCCGAGGTGGACTGTCCACCCTGTGCCGTTGTAATCGGGATAGACGTCGATATCGCCGGCAAGCAGAGCCTCGCGGTTGACGGATGTGCCGCCGAGGTTGACCTGATTGGTCACGTCTGCGCCCTGGGCCTCCAGAGCCTGGACGAGCATCTCGCCGAGCAGGATGTTCTCGGTGAAGTCCTTGGAACCGACAGTGACACTCACCCCGCTGAGCTCATCGCCGGCTCCGGAGCCTTCTTCGGAGCCGCTGTCGTCGTCATCGCTGCTGCACGCTGAGGCGATCAGCAAGGATGCGAAGATGAGTGCTGCTACGCGCAGTAGTCGAGAGTGGGGCTTTGTCATACCGACCTCCATGATCGGGTGCTGTACAGCCGCTCCGTCAGCGGCCTCGGGCCGCAGGTGTTCACCGCCCCGAGAATTTCCCGGCGACGAGCAACACCCATCTAGGGAGCGCTGTTATCTCGACCTTAACAGCCCGTCTGAGCCCGCCCGCCTGATACCCGCGTGGCCAGGGTCGCTGCTCCGGCAACGAGGAAGCACCCCGTCCCGCTCCGCAGCGGCCCTCTGTCGGTTGCCCGTGAAGGGCAAAACTGAAACGAGTTCCACTTTCGCGGGTGCCCCGGAATTACGATTGGGCCACGCCCACAGGAGGAAGACCGATGCCCATCGACGTGGACAAGCTGACCAAGGCCACATGGGACGTGATGCCGTTCACCGAACGCACCGGAGTACGCGTGCTCGAGGCCGAACGGGGCCGGGTGAAACTCATGATGCCGCTGGCGCCCAACGTGAACCACGTCGGGATCATGTACGCGGGCGCCCTGTTCACCCTGGCTGAGCTGCCGGGCGGAACGATGACCGCGGTCACGTTCGAGCGGGGCAAGTACTTCCCGATCGTCAAGGACCTCCAGATGACCTTCACGGCCCCGGCAGCCACCGACGTCACCGTGGAGGTCCACCTCGATGACGCGACGATCGAGACCATCCAGAAGGGCCTGGACACCAAGGGCAAGGCCGACTACGGCTGGACCGCCGAACTGCTCGATACGAGCGGCACCGTGGTTGCTCGCAGCCGCAACGAGTACCAACTCCGTTCCCTGGACCTCCCGCTCGGCAAGTAGGCCTGCAAGTAGGCCATGCTTGATGGTCCATGAGCACCAAGCACATACGCACCTGCCCGCTGTGTGAGGCCACCTGTGGCCTCGAGCTGACCATCGACGACGACGGTTCGGTGAAGGTCATCCGCGGTGACCGCGACGACGTCTTCTCCGCTGGGTTCATCTGCCCGAAGGGCACCACCCTGGCGAAGCTCAATTCGGACCCGGACAGGTTGCGCAAGCCGCTGGTGCGCCGTGAACTCCCCGATGGCGGCACCGAGTTGATCGAGACCACGTGGGAGGAGGCGTTCGCAGCGGTCGATGCGGGCCTCGCTGCAGTGCGTGAGGCCCACGGCAACGATTCCGTGGCCGTGTACCTGGGCAACCCGAGTGCACATGGACACGCTGGGCCGATCTTCGCCCGCACGATGATCAAGGCACTCAGCACCCGCAACGTGTATTCCGCCAGCACCGTTGACCAGATGCCCAAGCACGTGAGCAGCGGCTTGATGTTCGGTCACGGACTGACGATCCCCGTGCCGGACCTCGACCGCACCGACCATCTGCTGATGCTCGGCGCCAATCCCTATGAGTCAAACGGGAGTCTCTGCACCGCGCCCGACTTCCCCGGCCGGCTCGAAGCGATCATCGAGCGGGGCGGCAAGGTCGTGGTCGTCGATCCGCGGCGCACCAAGACGGCCGAGCACGCCAGCGAGCACGTGCGGATCCGACCCGGCACAGACGCCCTGCTACTCGTCGCGATCGCCCATGTGCTCGTCTCGGAGGATCTGGCGGAGCCGGGCCATGCCGGTGAACATGCCGACGGTCTCGGCGAGCTGGGCCGAGTGCTCGACCGCTTCACACCTGAGTCGGTGTCCCAAGCCACCGGGATCACTGCCCACCGGATTCGCAACATGGCCCGTGAACTCGCTGCCGCCCCGACTGCGGCCGTGTACGGGCGGATCGGCGTGCACACGGTCGAGTTCGGAACCCTTGCTGCCTGGGCCACCGACGTCGTCAACCTGCTCACCGGCAACCTCGACAGCCCGGGCGGAGCAATGTGGCCCTCGCCGGCGCACCTGCCGGCACGCGATGCTCCCGGCGGCCGCGGCTACCGCACCGGCCGCTGGTCCAGCCGGGTGGGCGATCACCCGGAGGCCAACGGCGAACTGCCCGTTTCGATCCTGGCCGAGGAGATCCTCACACCCGGCGACGGACAGGTGCGGGCCCTGCTGACCGTGAGCGGCAACCCCGCTCTCTCCACTCCCGAATCGGAGCGGCTGTCCGAAGCCCTCGACTCGGTCGAGTTCATGGTGTCCGTCGACCCGGCCCTCAACGAGACCACCAGGCATGCTGACGTGGTCCTGCCACCACCCGGCCCCCTGGAGCGCAGCCACTACGACCTGGCGTTCTACTCACTGTCGGTGCGCAACATCGCCAACTGGTCTCCCCCGTTGTACGAGCCCGAAGGCCCCGAGGAGGCCGAGATCCTCACGCGGCTGACGATGATCGCCATGGGACTCGGAGCCGACGCCGATCCGCAGGCCGGCTACGACCTCGCACTGGACACCTTGCTCACCCAGGCCGTGGGCCGCGAGGGCTCGCCGGTCGAGGGCCGCGAGGTCGAGGAACTCAGGGCCATGGTGGGCGGCGACCGGCCGGCCGATCAGGTGCTCGACGTGATGCTGCGCCTCGGCCAGCACGGCGACGGTTTCGGTGCCGATCCCGAAGGGTTGAGCCTGGAGAAGCTGGCCGACAACCCACACGGGGTCGACCTGGGGCCTCTCGTGCCGCAACTGCCCAACATCCTCGCCACCTCTTCGGGACGCATCGAGACACTGCCCGACATCGTCGTGGCCGACCTGGACCGCCTCGCTGCGGCGATGCAGAAGGACTGGCCGGACCTGGTGCTCGTCGGCCGACGCGACCTGCGGTCCAACAACTCATGGATGCACAACGTCGAGGTGCTGGTAAAGGGCAAGCCCCGCTGCACCCTGCATGTGCACCCGGTCGATGCCGAGCGATACGGGCTGAGCGAGGGCGCCGATGCCGTGGTGACCTCGCGGGTGGGCTCGGTGCAGGTGCCGGTGGAGGTGACCGACGAGGTGATGCAGGGCGTGGTCAGCCTTCCCCACGGTTGGGGCCATGACCAGCCCGGCACCCGAATGAAGGTCGCCTCACGTGTCCCCGGCGTCAACAGCAACGTGCTGACCGACCCCGAGCGGATCGACCCGCTGTCGGGCAACGCTTCGCTCAACGCCATCCCCGTGACCCTCGACGCCGCCACCACGTGAGCATCCAGGCGGTCACGAACCTGCTCGGGCTCTACTGCGAGGCGATGGACTCGGCAGACTTCGACGCCGTTGGCGCGCTGTTCCGCGATGGCTCGCTGTGCGATGCGCACGGCAACACCCTCGTCGAGGGAGCCGACGCTGTCGCAGCGTTCTACCGGGACAGCGTGCAACTGCACGACGGCAGCCCGTGCACCAAGCACCTGGTGATGAACGTGATCGTCGACGACCACGACGACTCGGCCGGCACCGCCACGCTGCGTTCCTCGTATCTCGTGCTGCAGGGCCTCGACGGGACCATGGCGCCGATGATCACCGGCCGCTACCGAGATACGTTCGCCCGCGACGCCGACGGCTGGCACTTCACCGAGCGTCGCTTCTTCGTCGACCTCGCCGGCGACCTGAGCCACCACCTGCGATTCGACATCTGACGCCGCCACCGCCGCGCTATGGCAGGAACCAGGGACGGCCGCAATCAGCGAGAACACCGTCGTAGGACTCGGCCAGCACGCGCAGCCCATCGTCATCGGGGTGGATGCCATCGAAGGTGAGCGCCTGGGGGTCGCCACGCCGCAGTGCCGCCGCTTGCTGGATCCGGTCCCAGTGGAGGAGGTCGACGTTGGGCCTGCCCGATGCCGCCGCGGCGATCATCCTGTTGACCTCCCGGCCGGCGTCCGGAAGCAACACCCCATCTGACAGGAGGTTCTCCGAGACCGTCACGACATGCACGCATTCGACATCGGAGAGCTCATCGAGGAGTGCGTCCATGGCGAGGCGGACCTTGTCGAGCGGCGTGCCCACCACCACGTCGTTGGTGCCGAGGTTCACGATCACCTGGTCGGCGTCAGCGTGCTGGGCAGCGGGCTGCACCCTGTCGCCGACGCGAGCACCGAAGTCGCCGTCGACGATGAGCCCGTAGGTGCTGCCCAGCTCCAGGCCGAGGTGCCCCTCTCCGAACTCCGTGATCGAGTCGCCGAACACGACCACGGAGTCGCCCGTGCGGTCAGGACCCGGCACCAGGGACAGGATGGCCAGCAGGGCCACGAGGCCGAGGCCAGCTCCGATCGCGATCCAGTACTCCCGCTTCACGGCTCCCCTATCGCAGCGATCAACTCGTTGAGCTCGGCCTGCACGTTGTGGCGCAGCTCCGTTTCGGTCTTGCCGAGCCGCACGACCACGGCATCCAGGCTCGGAACCACGATGATGTACTGGCCCTCATAGCCGGAGCACCGGTATGCACCCTGCGGACCGCCGTCCCAGGTCCACCAGTGCGCCGTGTGGGTGTTCCCCTCGTCGTCGGTACCGGTGGGCACCGCCGCGGATGCCACCCAGGCAGGGTCGAGCACCTGCAGCCGGCCGACCTTGCCGCCGTTCAGGTAGAGCTCACCGAAACGGGCGAAGTCCTCGGTGGTGCAGAAGCAGTAGGACGAGGCGATCCAGGTGCCCACCTCGTCGAACTGCGGGTCTGCCGACTCCATGCCCACCGGCTCGAACAGCGACTCCCGCAGCCAGTTGCGGTAGGAGTTTCCCCGGCCGACTTCACCGGCGACGATGCGCGACACGATGTTGCTCGTGCCGCTCGAGTAGTTGAGGGTGCTGCCCGGCGCTGCAACCAAAGGCTTGTTGGCCGCGAAGCCACCCGTGTCAGCCACGGGCTGCCAGTCGCGAGCGAAGAGCATCTCGATCACGTCGGAGCCCTCGCCGGAGACGTAGTCCTCGTTCCATGCGAGTCCGGGGCGCATCCGCAGCAGGTCCCACAACGTGATCGCACCACGGGCGTCGCCATCGCCGGCCCACTCGGGCACGTTTGCGGGCGCATCCGGGTCCAGGCGCCCTTCGGCCACCAGCAGGCCGACCGCGGCGTGCAGGATGCTCTTGGCCATCGACCACGACTTCAGCGAACTGGCCGCGTCGACCCCGTCGCCGTAGAGCTCGAGCAGGGTCTGGCCACCCTGGCGCACCATGACGGCGTCGGTGCGGCCGAGGGACTCACCGCCGGCAATGAGGCGTTCTGCTGAGTCGCTTCGCAAGGTGCTCCGATCCATCGCTTCTCGCCGAACACGCACCGTACTGGCGCCACGGTCGACCCATGGCGAACACTGTTGCCCATGAGCAACAGCCGCCAGACGATCGTGACCCTCGACCTCGAAGGGGTGCTCATTCCCGAGGTGTGGATCGCCACTGCCGAGGCGTCCGGCATCGACGAGCTGCGCCGCACCACCCGCGACGAGCCCGACTACGACGTGCTGATGCGCCAGCGACTCGACATCCTCGCCGCCAACGGCCTCGCAATGGCCGATGTCGAGCAGGTCATCTCGTCCCTGTCGCCGCTGGATGGGGCCAGGGAGTTCCTCGATGAACTGCGTTCACGCACGCAGCTGATCATCCTGTCCGACACATTCGAGGAGTTCGCCCGGCCCTTCATGGCCCAGCTCGGCTGGCCCACGGTGTTCTGCCACAGCCTCGAGGTCGACGACCACGGCCGTATCACCAACTACCGGCTGCGCCAGGAGGACCAGAAGCGACATGCGGTCAAGGCCTTCCACGGCCTCAACTACCGGGTCATCGCCGCCGGGGACTCGTACAACGACACGACGATGCTCGCAGAGGCCGACCATGGCTTCCTGTTCCGCGCACCCGACAACGTGATCTCCGAATTCCCGCAGTTCCCTGCCCTCACCGGGTACGACGAGCTGCTGGGGCACTTCAGCGACCTGCTGTAGGCATGGTCACCGCCGCGTGCGGCTCCGGCACATCTACCCTGTGGCCGAGCCGAAACGACCGGAGACCGACATGGGTAGATGGAGCCGCGACGAAATAGAACAGGCCTTCGACGACTACCAGGCCGCCGCGCTGGAAGGCGGCACCACCGGCGACTGGACTCGCTGGGCCAGCTGCTTCACCGAGGACGCAACCTACGTCGAGCACCTCTACGGCAAGATGGGCGGCCGCGAGGCGATCCTGGCCTGGATCACCGAGACGATGTCGACCCCGCCCGGCGACGAGATGCCCCACTTCCCGATCGAGTGGTACATCATCGACGAGGAGCGCGGCTGGATCGTGTGCCAGGTGTGGAACCGGATGGCGGACCCGGGCGACGGCTCACTGCACCAGGAGTACAACTTCACGTTGCTGAAGTACGCGGGCAATGGCCTGTTCTCCTATGAGGAGGACATCTACAACCCCGCCCACTTCGCCACGATGGTGAAGGGCTGGCAGGACCGCAAGGCGGAGCTCGAGGGCGGGCGCTGAGCCGTGACCCGTACCACCCGGGAGCCGGAGTCGGCCGCGCTCGAGTCGGCTCTGTGCGACCCGACGCTCGCCGATCGCGTCGAGATGGTTCTCAGCTCTCCTCAGCCAGACACCTATCGTGCCGCCGCACACGACGGGGCGGTGGAGTTCACACGCAGCACCGACAACGGCAACCCCGAGTACCGCCGCACCGCCACGAGCGGTCGTGACCCACTCGCGGACCAGAGCACCGACCGCTTCCTCGGGCTGGGCACCGAACGCAGCAACTCCTTCCCCGCCGCGCATGACAACGCCTACCCGTTCGCCTTCGACTCCGTCGCCCAGTTCTTCGATGCACCGGTGGCGCCCGATCTGGTCGCGCTGCACTCGGCGTCGCACCACTACGGTGGCCACCTCGGCCAGCACGGCTCGCTCGGCACCGTGCAGGCACGGGCGCCGTTCATCGCGGGCGGCGCGGGTATCGCGAAACTGGGCGTGGTCGACCAGGCCACCAGGGTCGTGAACGTGGCCCCCACCATCGCGCGGCTGCTCGGTGTCGAAGCCAACGTCGGCAGCGTGGGCCCCACGGGCGAGCGACTCGACCGCGGGTTGTTGCGACGACAGGACGGCACGGTCGAGTCCGAGGTCCTGGACGGCACCCGGCCGGATCACGTCGTGGTGTTCCTGCTGGACGGGTGCAACCCCAATCTGCTCGCAGCAGCCATGGCCGACGGCGAGGCGCCCAACATCGGGTCCGTCCTCTCCGACGGCATGAGCTTCGGCCGGGGTTCGATGGCGTCCCTGCCCACTGCGACGCTGGCCAACCACACCACATCGATCACGGGTGCCCACCCCGGCCACTCGGGCATCCTTCACAACGCGTGGGTCGACCGCGCCGACGGTGACACCGTCGACCTCCTGGAACTGCCAGCCATGTTCCACGCGATGCAACACCTCTCACCCGACGTCGAGACCCTGTTCCAGGCGCTCCACCGCAGCAGACCCAGCGCCTTCAGCAGCGCGAGCTTCGAGTTCTGTGACACGGGCGCCGACTTCTCGACGTTCGCCCTGGTACGCAGGGGCGACGAGTCAGGGCTTCCCCCCACCGACACAGTCACCCACCTCGACCCCGACGCGTCGGCCAACGAGCCGTACCGCTTCATGTCGCGTGTCGACCACCTCTCGACCGCCCACACACTGCAGTGCTGGCGGCGCGAGCACGGCAACCCACTTCCCACACTCAGCTGGTGCAGCCTGGCGCTCACCGATGAAGCAGGCCACACGAGCGGCCCCCACGGCGAGCTGGCAAGAGCCGCTGTGCGTGACAGCGATGCCAGGGTCGGCGACGTACTGGCAGCAGTCGAATCCGCAGGGGCGCTCGATGACACCGCTGTGCTGGTAATCGCGGACCACGGCATGGAGCAGTGCGATCCCGAGGTGGACGAGGGGTGGGACCAGGCGGTGGCGGAGAGCGGAGTCGCGTGCCGCGAAGTCGGAGACGGCCTCATCTACCTAGGCTGAGCTGATGGGATACACCGACGCCCCGACCCGCTGGTGGCAGGAGTTCATCGAGGAGTTGCCGGCCCGCACGGCAAAGCTCGCAGTCGTGCGCAAGGATGGCAGCCCCCACGTCGCGCCTGTCTGGGTGGCGCTCGACCACGACAACGGCCACGACGACCCCGACATCGTCTTCCTCACTGCGGCCGACACACTCAAGGGTCGCTGCATCCTGCGCGACCCTCGGGTGTCGATGTGCTTGGATGACGAGCGGCCGCCGTTCAGCTTCCTGACGGTGTCTGGAGCAGTCACGACCTCGACCGACGCCGACGAGCTGCTGCACTGGGCCACCGCAACCGCCGCGAGGTACATGGGTGCCGAACAGGCCGAGGCCTACGGCCGCCGCAACGCAGTGCCCGGTGAAATGGTGGTGCGCCTGCACCCGGAGCGGATCGTCGCCAAGGTCGCCGTCGCCGACTTCTAGTCGCCGCCGTCGCGGTTTGCGAGTGAGCAAGCCGTCGAGGCGGTCAGCGCGGCAGCCGCATAGAGGGCCATGGCCTGGAGCCAGAGCACGACCAGCACCGTGACTGGAACGGCGAACGACCCGTACTGCGGGCGCCCCACCGACCACGACACGATCACAGCCATCAGGGCCTTCAGGGCCGTGATGATGACGGCACCGAGCAGGGCTCCCGGCAGCAGCGCCCTTCGCCCGGGCGCGATACCGCCGAGCCGTGAGAGCAACAGGGCCGTGATGCCCACGTCGAGCGCGAATGTGAGGATTGCGCCGGCCGACACCATCAGGAAGCGAACGAAACCGCCGCTGATGCCGAGGTCGTCGAGGATGTCGGAGCCGAAACCTGCAACTGCCGTGGTCATCGAATAGGAGATGACGACCAGGGGACCCATGACCATGAGCCATCCGAACAGGTGCATGCGCCTCGCCACCGGATTACGGCCATCCGGCGGAGCTCCGTAAACCTGGTGCAGTGAATCGCTGGCGCCGGCCATCACAGCCGAACCGCTGACCGCAAGCAGCAAAAGGCCGACGACCGACGTCGTTCGGCCGATCCGCTCCAGCGTGGAGGGATCGATGCCCTTGTCGCCGATGAGCCCAGGCAGTGCATCCTTCAGGGCGTCGGTCAGCCAGTTGGCGATCGCGTCGGCGTTGAGCAGCGCGGCCATGCCGTATGCGAAGGCGAGCAGCGAGAACATCGCGATGAACCCGTAGTAGGCGGTACCGGCGGCCATCAGGGGTGCGCGGGCCGTCCTGAACCGCATGAACATGCCCCATGCGATGCCCATCCATGCCCTGTCCTGCTCGAGGTCGGCGACCTTCCGTGGCTTGGGCTTCGGCTCATGGTCGATGTGGCGACCCGGGATCGGTGTCAGCACCTCCGAAGGCGCCGTCGCTGCCGCCTCTTCGAGCTGCTCGGCCTTCACTGGCCGCCAGCGGCGCCCAGGGCGGCCTCTGACCTCTGCCGCGCCGCGGCGAAGGAAAGCATCTCGTTGTAGAGCGTCAGGATCTTCACTCCGTAGCCGGGGCCTGTTGCCCACACCCCTGACAGCTCCATCCACGTGTCACAGCACCCCCGCACTCCGACCCGCTCGGGGGCACGGCCGACGGGTGGGTTGCCGAGCTGGTCTGTTGTCAGGTTGTCATCGGCATAGGCCCGCAGCAGCTGCATCTGCGCTCGCACACCGAGTCGTGGCGACTTGTATCGGAATCCCGATGAGCAGCTGTCGCATGCGCCGATCCCCGCGTAGTTGTTGTCGCTGGTCGACACCATCGACCCCCGGTAGCCGAAGTTGCCGGTCTCGAGGATCGACTGCGCCCAGGCGATGTCACCACGCACCCCTTCGGACTCGCCTTCCTCGACGAAGAAGCCGGCCAGTTCGAGGAGCTTGTCGTAGGGCGGCGCCCCGGGGCGCCGCTGTGAGAACCCGGCCAGGTCCTCGGGGCCGAGAATGGTCTCGCCGAGGATGGTCGGCCCGAGGCCCTCGAAGGCCAGATCCTCGCCGATCTTTGCTGCCTCGGCGATCAGCTGTTCACCCATCTCGGCGACCTCGACCGCCTCGGCCGTCGCACGCTCGAGCGCGAAGCGCGCCTCGGTGATGCGACGCTCGAGGCGGGTGCGCTCCTCGAGGGCATCGGCCGTTGCACTCTCAGCGGCCACGAGGGCCACCTCGGCCTCGGACACCGCGTTTGTGAGTGCTGTCCACGCTGCGCCGGAATACTGCGAGGTCTTCACGAAGTCGTCGTAGCCGTCCATGCTCACGATGGCATCGGCGGTTGCGTTCATCGTGACTTCGCGACCTGCCACGGCTAGCTTGTAGGACTCGATCGCAAGGTCACCCGTGCGGTCACGTGCCCGCTCTAGTGCCGTCACCGCCGAGCGTTCTGCCGCCCGTGCGGACTCCACGAGTTCGTCGGCGGCCGGCACGAGCGCCGCCTCGGAGTCGAGCGTCGCCTGGCTGGCGGCCACCTTGGCCGCGGCGTCGGCGTTTGCTGCATCTGCGAGCAGTCGCGCGCCCGCTGTGGCTTCTGCCCGGCGGGTCTCGACCACCTGGTTGAGCGAAGTGAGGTCGATCGGGGGTGGTATCAACTCGTCGCGGCTGGGGCGGTCTGGCGGGGCAGGGTCCTCTGGGGGCGTCTCGCGCTCCGGTGCCTCGGGGATCGTGAAACCGTCGCCCGGATCCTCCGGGCTGCCGCCACCGGGTGCGGTCGTGGTCGTCGTCGTTGTGGTTCCCGGCGGCTGCGTGGTACTCGTGGTGCTCGGCGGCGGATCGACGAGCGTCGTGGCCGTCGTCGTCGGGGCTGCGCCACCCTCCTGGGCGGAAACGCCGCTCGGCTGGGCCACCGAAGCCACGAGCAGTCCTGCTGCGCCGGCCGCGAGGGCGCGAACGACTGTCAGCCGACCCTGCCTACCGCGCGTCAACCCCGTGTGGAGTTCCCCTGCGCCAGCGCGGTGAGCACCCTTTGGTACCCCTGAACGCACCGTTCAAGCCTACCGGGGGCACGCGCGAACCCGTCCATCGGCGCCCGTGGCAACGTGCGGGTCCTCAGCTGCGCCCGTACTGGCCGGCCATTGTCTCGATCGTGTCGAGGCAGCCGTTGACGCACTCGTCGATGATCTCCGCGACCGGCTTCACCTCGTCGATGCGGCCTGCGACCTGGCCCGACAATGCAACGCCCGACTCCATGTCGCCGCCGAAGTAGAGGTCCTTGACGTTGAACGCCGCCATCGCGTTGCTCTCGCGGTCGAACTCGAGCGCCGATGTCCGGCCGGTCCGCAGCGCCCGCAAGGCGGGTGACGTGTGTGAGTTGAGAAACACCGTGTCGGTCTCGGCCGCGTCGAGGATCGACTTCTTCCAGTTGTCGTGCACCGGCGACTCGGCGGCTGACACCATGCGTGTACCGAGCTGGATGCCTTCGGCTCCCAGCGCCAGCGCGGCCGCCATGGTCGGGCCGTCGAGGAAACCACCGGCCGCGATCACCGGCACGTCGACCGACTGCACCACGAGAGGCAGCAGCACCATCGACGACACGGGCCGCGGGTTCTTGAATCCACCACCCTCTCCACCTTCCACGATCAGCCCGTCGACACCGGCCTCGACCGCCTTGTGGGCCGCCCGCAGGGTCGGCACCACGTGGAACACAGTGAGGCCGGCTTCCTTGAGCTGCGCCGTGTACTTCATCGGGCTGCCCGCCGAGGTGGTCACGAAGCGCACTCCCTGCTCGATCACGAAGTCGACGATCGCAGGATCGCTCACAAAGGCCTGGGCGATGTTGACAGAGAACGGCTTGTCGGTGAGGTCCCGCATCTTCCGAATCTCCTCTTGGATGACGTCGAGTTCGCCCGAGGACGTCTCGATACAACCCATCGCTCCGGCTTCGCAGACTGCGGAGGCAAGCTCGGACCGAGCGATCCAGCCCATAGGAGCTTGAAGGATCGGGTATTCCACGCCCATGAGGTCAGTGGCACGATTCGAGAACATCGAGGCACCATAGAACGAAGAAGACTCCCTCGACCGTGTCAGGGAACGGAACACGACCGACGGAGCCCAGTATTCGGTTAGTTGTTCAACCTCGCATAGTTCCGTACAACGCAACCATGGTCATCGTGTTCTCACTCGAGGAAGCCTTGGAGGGAGACCACGATGAAGAAGACCTTCGCTGCTGTGGCAGCGTCTGTAGCCTTGACGTTGGTTGCTGCAGGTTGTGTCGGTCCGCCCGCAGACGGGCCACCGGCCGAGCCCGAGATGCTGGCTGTCGCTTACTCCAACCTCGACGGCGTCGATGGCTACGACCCGACGGGGTCCGACGTGCTGATCGCAAGACTGATGGACACCAATGGTGATGGGGTCCACTCGGCGGGTGACACAGCGGTTCTTGTTCAGTACCCCTTGGGTCTTACGGCTCCTGAGTTCGGTGAGTTCGGCTCAACTACTCACGTAGGCGCCTCCGACCCAGTCATCGTTGGCAACGCCGCCGGAGTCAAAACCGCTGAAGGCTCGATCTTCGTGTGGAGAGCTGACCAGGGCCTGGAGGCGTTCCTCCAGCTGGACCCCAGCACTAGCGGCGTACGCAGCACTGTGGTCCAGATCGAGGCCCAAGTTGAACCCCCGCCGTTCGAGCCTTACTTCACCGACACTGTCTTCGTGAACGGGGCTGCCATCAGCGATCCAGCGACTGACGTCGGGCCACTCTGGGCGGCCTCCTACGCAGACGACCCGTTCATCGACGTCGACATCTTCATCTGAAGCGACGCCGATACTCAGGGCGTGTGCGAAAGCGGGGAGGCAGGGGCGCTCAGGGAGGCGGTGGTCGTTGAACTTCGGACCGGCCTTCCGCTATCCGGTACCCCCGTCGCCGACGCCCGACACGGTGGACGACGAGAAGAGTGAAGCTCGTACACATACCTGCACCGGCATGTGGAACCGCATCCATATTGCTGATGAGATCGAAGGAATAGGTGTGACACACGAGTCGGCGTGGGCACGAAACTAAAGGAGCAGCAATGGAGCTCGTACTGACAGAAACCCAATACAACTTGGTCTACAACAGCTTCTCGTTCGCAATCGCCTGCATGGGCGCTGCCTTTGTGTTCTTCATTCTCGTGAGGAATCGGGTCGCACCCTGGCACCGCATGGCCATCACACTGTCGACCCTGGTAGTCGGGATCGCTCTCTACCACTACGTTCGGATATTCGATTCTTGGTCGGCTGCGTTCACATTTGTCGGGGGCGAGTACGTGCAGGACGGTGAGCCGTTCAACGAGGGGTACCGCTATGTCGACTGGCTGCTCACGGTTCCGCTCTTGCTTGCGGAACTAGTCGTCGTGTTGAAGCTGGCACCCGCCAAGACACGGAGCCTTCTCATCCGACTGACCATCGCCGCCATCGCAATGATCGTTCTCGGGTGGCCTGGGGAGCTGTCGGACCCTGACTCGACCGCACGGACCGTGTGGGCAGTTCTGTCCACGATTCCCTTCCTTTACATCCTGTACGTGCTCTTTGTTGAGCTCGGCCGTTCTCTCGATCGGCAGAGCGCTGGTGTGCGCAAGATCGTCGAAGGGCTCCGGTTCCTGCTCCTGTTGACCTGGGGTGTGTACCCCCTCGCCTATATCGCTCCCTCGGTCATCGACAATGAGGCGACTGCCGAGGTAGCCCGGCAGGTGGGCTATTCGATCGCAGACGTGCTGGCGAAGCCGCTGTTCGGCCTCCTAATTCTGGCCATTGCGATATCCAAGTCCCGCGATGACGGCTACTCGATCGAGCCGTCCGGCCATCCCCTGTCCGAAGATCAGGTCTCCGTCTGAAGGCGGTCGGCCCGTCCAGCTGGGGACCCTGGGCCGCCGAGGCAGCCGACGAAGTGCGGCGAGAGTTGACCGGGCCGGGTGGCGACGAGGAGGAGGCAACCTCGATCGAGGTGCTGGACCACGACGAGCCGGTGGATGGGGCCACGAGCTACAGGGTCCGAGGGAGCCGTCACCCGGCCCGAGAGAACCAGAGAGCCGGAGGTGACGGGATGGGCGGACCCATCCCAACCACCTCCGACTCGTCGGGGTACTTCGACGGTGACCGAGCAACTCAATCCCGGTCGGCCGTCTCAACGGGCGCAGCCCTCGCCCGGTACCTAAAGGCGACGTCGCTAATAGCGGAGGCGAAACAGACCCCCGGTGCCATAGCTCAACGAGCATGAACTACTCGTGTCGCCTTAGAAGATGACTCAGGCGTTCCAACCCGAGTCGTAGACGACCGAGGCTTCCTCGGCTACACCGATGTCAGCACGGACGATGCCAAGGATGGCGGTCTCGTCGTTCGAGAACCGGAAGTCACGACTCGACTCGACCTCGACGTCCTTACGGACACCGACGTAAACACGGGACAGGTCGACGAGTGCGACCTCTCCTGCGGGCACGGCCGACGAGACGTGGACCGGGACTCCGAAGATGGAGCGAGCGGTCGCAGCGGTCGGCGTCGAGTTGAGGAGGTACTCCCCAGTGCCCGAAGCGGTCTCGCCACGGACGTCGCCCCACTCCTGCGGGTTCAGGAAGAAACCAGCCCTCGACAGGTCGTTGTCATTGGCCTCGAAGACCGAGAGGAAGGTCTCCTGGTCGGCCACGGTGAGAGCACCGGAAGCGGTGATACCAGCGTCGGTCGGTGACGTCCGAGCGAAGATGCTGGTCATGTTGGCTCCGGTGCCATCGCCGGTGAGGAACTGAGCGTCTCGGTCACCCGGTTGGGAAATGGTCCCGATGTCATCGCCATCCTCGCTTGTGCTCTGAGCCATCCGGCCGGCAGTGAACCATCCCACTGCGAGCAAGGAATCCTACGCGCAACCGACCGCGGTGATTCCGGGCGACCCGCTGCACGCAATACCCTGCGGGACGTGACCGACCCAGGAGAGTTCACACGAGCCACCGCCGTGACGCGCCGCGAGGGGGCCGCGCCAACGCATCCACAGCCAACAGCGGTCTACGGCTCGCAGGTCGCAGATGGCTGGGACATCCTCGGCAACGCCAACGGTGGATACCTGCTCGCCTCGGTGGCCCGGGCGTGCGCCATCGAGCTCGACCGGCCCGACCCGGTGAGCATCACCGGGCATTTCCTCTCACCTGGCACGCCGGGGCCCACAACCATCGAGGTGAGCACGCAGCGCGTCGGTCGCCGGTTCGCGACCGCCGCAGCCAACCTCCGAGCGGGTGACGGCAAGCTCCTGCTGAGCGCGCTGGGGTCCTTCGCGGACCTCTCGGAGGCCGACGGACCGCTGCGCGTCGACGCGCAACCCCCCGACCTGCCGCCTGTCGAGGAGTGCCTCGGCGCTCCCCCGCCGGTGGGTGAAGGCGGCGAGGGGCCCAACTTCATGCACAAGGTGGACATGCGCCTTCACCCCGCGGACGCAGGGTTCCGGCACGGCCGTCCCAGTGGCGACCCACGCGTCAGGGGCTGGTTCCGAATGCCCGACGGCGAGCACGTGGACCCGCTCGGGCTGCTGTGCGTGCTCGACGCGTTCCCACCCACGGTGTTCAACTCCGACCTGCCCGTGGCCTGGGTCCCCACACTGGAGTTCACCGCCCATGTCCGCTGCCGACCTGCGCCGGGCTGGCTGGCCTGCGAGTTCACGACCCGGATCGTGTCGAGTGGCTTCCTCGAGGAGGACGGCCTGGTCTGGGACAGCGAGGGCAGACTCGTGGCCCAGTCGCGCCAGCTCGCGCTTGTTCCACGCGGCTGAGGGCGATGAAGCCGGCCACGGAACGGATCCGGGCCGAGCCGGCGGTCCTCACCCAGCCTCTCGTGAGTCAGATCGCGTCGTTGAGCTTGATCACGGAGAACACCGAACCTGCTGGGTCGTTGAGCACGGCCGTGCGTCCCACCGGGAGGTCGAAGGGCTCGACCGACACGGTGCCACCCACCTCGACTGCCCGCTTGGCCGTCGCATCGGTGTCCTCGACGGCGAAGTACGCCATCCAGTGTGTGGGTATCCCCTCGGGCCAGCTGTCGTCCATCTCCATACAGCCGCCTATGAGCTTGTCCCCGAGGTACAGCTCGCGGTACTTGAATGGCGCGTCGGCACCGTCCTGCAGGTGGACTCTCCAACCGAACACGGCGCTGTAGAACTCGAGCACCTCATCCGCGTTGCGCACGGTGAGCTCGTTCCAGCACAGCGAGCAGGGCTCGTTGACCAACTCGGCGCCGATGTGTCGGCCGGGCTGCCAGATGGCGAACACTCCCCCGCTGGGATCAGTGGCAATGGCCATCCGCCCGGCGTCGAACACGTCGAATGGTGGGGCCATGACCCCTCCGCCCGCCACCGCGATCGTTGCCGTGGTGGCGCCGGCATCGGCCACGGTGATGTAGGTCGTCCACGACGGCGGGGCCTCCATGCCCGGAGGTGTGGGGCTGGCCGCGGCGACCGAGCGGCCACCCTGGGCAAACATCGTGTAGTGCCCGGCCTCCTCACCCTGGTCCTCTGCATCCCAACCGAACAGCTCCGAGTAGAACGACGCCAGCCGCTTCACGTCGGGTCCGTTGACATCGACCCAGCTGGGTGTTCCCGGCTCGTACCTGTCGACCTGCATTACGCCTCCTCGGACCGGCGGCGGATCACCCGATCGACTCCGACCGTCACCCGACGGTACCCACCTCACCGGCGCTACGCAGCCCGAGTGCAACCGGGGCCAAGCCCGAGTCCGCGTGCCCCCCGGCACGCTCCATGGCGGCCAGCGCGCTCTGGGCAGCCTCCGCGAGCTGCTCGAGGTCGACATCGCCCAGAACCGCCGCATACGTCGACTCGACATCGGCCAGGAGGGCGTCATAGAAGTCGGCACCGTCGCGCGTCAGTGACACCAGCAGGCTCCGGCCGTCGTTGGGGTCCTCGATCCTCTCGACGCGCCCCTCCTGCTCCAGCCTCTTGAGGGTCGACGTCAGCCCACCTGTGCTCTGCACGATCCAGCGGCCAATCGTGGTCGGTCGCACGGGTTCGCCGGCCGCGCCGTGGCGCAACACGGCGAGCACACGGAACTCGGCCGCGGAAATGCCGCGCCTGCGACACGCCTGTGTCAGGAGATCGTCGTTCAGCCGTTCCAGCCGCGCCAGCAGGAACACCACCGTACGCAGCTGCGCGGAACCGTCGATTTCAGTCATCGACTCGGCCCGTCGTCACGTCGGCAGCTTCGAGCGCCTGGCCGATAAAGGCCACGCGGTGCGCGATGCGCTGCTCGTCGTAGTCGAACACCGCGTAGTGCTGGGTGGCCCAGTTGTCCCATATGACGACGTCGCCCTCCTGCCAGCGGTGCCGGTAGGTGAACTCGGGGCGCGACACGTGCTCCATCAGGAACGGCAGGACCGCGTCGGACTCCTCTTGGGGCAGGTTGGTGATTCCGCGGGTGAAGATCCGGTTGACGAAGAGTGCGGGGCGACCCGTGACCGGGTGGGCAATCACCACCGGGTGTTCGAACGAGGAGCCGGGGCCGATCTCATGCAACGCGCGGCGACCGGCCAGCAGGCTGCGCATCCCACCGGAAAGCGAGTCCCATGCGGCATGGGTGTTGGCGAACAACGTGTCACCGCCGTAGCTCGGGCAGCGCACCATGCACAACGACGCCCCCATCGGGACTTCCTCGCGCCAGGTCGCGTCGCTGTGCCAGCGGTCGGCCTTGTAGCCCTCGACGCTGTCGAACACGGTGACGTACTCGGCGTCGGGGTGCGCCACGTTGTAGCTCTCCACCGGCTGGAGGTCACCGAAGGTGCGCGCCAGCTGCTCCTGTTGCTGCGGGCTCGGCGACAGCCGCGGAAACACCAGCACGAGGTGCTCGTGCAGCGCCGCCTTGAGCGCCTGCTGGGTGGTGCCGTCTTCGAGGACCGCGTCGAGGCTCACCTCGGCGCGCGCGCCTATCGACCCGGAGAGCTTCGTGAGCCCGAGTCGGGCCGTGTCAAAGGCTTCGGGTGTCGGTGTGATCGCCATCAGTGCCCCCTTGGGCCGCTAGGTGGTGGGTCGTACTCGGCCGCCCTGCCCTCGAGGCGGCTCAATACCGCTTCGATCTGGTTGGGAGTGGCCATCAGGTCCATCGATACCTTCAGCTCGAGGGCCAGACCATCGGCGGCCGATACCAGGCCCGACTCGTTGAGCAGCGCCTTGGCCGCACGCATTGCATCGGGACTCTTCGAGGCGATCACTTCCGCTGTGGCCATCGCCTCGGCCACTGGGTCCTCAGCTGATCGGGTCACGAGCCCGAGCGAAGCGGCCTCCTCTCCGTTGATGCGCCGGCTCGTGAGCACGATGTCCTGTGCGACGTCGAGGCGCACCAGCCGACGGAGTGACTGCACCGGCGACAGGTCGGGCACCAGCCCCCATTCGGTCTCGACGAAGGCAAACCGCGCATCGGGCGCGGCGAACCGGATGTCGGCTCCGAGCGCGATGTGCATGCCGGCTCCCATCACCGGGCCGTGCAGTGCAGCGATCACCGGTTGCGGCAGTTCGTACCAACCCCATCCGATCAGCTGGGGGCGCGCAGCGCCTCCCGGGCTCAGGTCCTCCGCTGCGGCCTGCACCGAGTCGGAGCCCCCGCTGAGCGAGCCCGCGCCGATCTCGGCAAGCACCTCAGTATCGAGTCCGGCACAAAAGCCCCTGCCGGCGCCCCGCAGAACGACCGCCCGGATCCCGGGGTCGGCTGCGATGGCCCCCTGTGCTGCGATGATCCCCTCGATCATGTCGCCGTCGAGCGCGTTGAGCTTGGCGGGGCGGTCCAGGACAACATCCGCTATCCCGTCGGCCACCGTCAGCGAGACGCGGTCGGCGAACCGCGTGGGAGATGGATGGTCCATTCGCAGAGACTAGCTCGCTATCTAGCTTTATGTCGCGCTAGTTAGCTGGACATATTGCGCCCGATGTCCAATACTCGCTACATGATGCCGCCTGTGACCACCAACCAGCAGAGCAACACCGACCCGGCCGACGCCGCGTTCGTCCCGTGCAACGAGGACACCTGGCGGAATCCGTTCGACATGTATGCGGCACTTCGGGAGCACGACCCGGTGCACTACGTATCCGATGGTGACTACTGGGTGCTGAGCCGTTTCGACGACATCTTCAACGCGGCACGCAACACCAAGACGTTTTCCTCCGCAGAAGGCCTGACGTTCAACTACGGGGAACGCGAGGCGCTCGACATGGACTTCGCCCCGATGGTGATGCTGGACCCTCCGGAGCACACGGCGTTCCGTCGGATGGTCGGGCGGGGATTCACCCCGCGGCGCGTGCAGACGATCGAACCGCTGGTGCGGGACTTCGTGGTCGAGTACCTGGGTCGCCTGGCCGATGGAGGCACGGGAGATTTCGCCGTCGACTTCGCGAAGCCCCTGCCCAGCTTCGTGGTCGCGTTGTACCTGGGAGTGCCGGAGGAAGATCGGGGCAGCTTTGACCGCTGGACCGACTCGATCGTGGCCGCCAATGCCCAGGGTGAGAACCTGCAGGCCATCGACGCCGTGGCCGAGCTCGCGCTCTACTTCTCCGAGCTCGTCGAACGACGCAAGGCCGAGCCCGGAGACGACGTGGTCTCCGAACTGGTTGCACTCATGCAGGACGGCGAGGAGATGGACCTGTTGTCGATCCTCGGGTTCACGTTCACGATGGTGGCCGGCGGCAACGACACCACCACCGGCCTACTCGGCGGCGCCGCTGAACTGCTCACGGACAACCCCGACCAGCGGGCCCTGCTGGCCGAGGACCCATCCCTGATCGACAACGCCGTCGAGGAGTTCCTCAGGCTCACGTCGCCCGTGCAGGGTCTCGCACGCACCGCCACCCGCGATGTCGAGATCCGAGGTCGGACCATCCCGGCCGGACGCAAGGTGTTTCTCGCGTACGGATCCGCCAACCGCGATCCTGACGAATTCGGCGTCGACGCAGAGGAGCTCGACGTCACACGGAACATCGAGCGGATCATGACGTTCGGCTATGGCGCCCACCATTGCCTCGGCGCAGCGACCGCCCGGCTCCAGGCACGGGTTGCACTCGAGGAGTTGCTGGCCCGCCACCCCGACTTCACCGTCGACGCAGCCGCAGGCCGGTTCGCCGGCGGTCACTTCGTTCGCCGCTACGCCTCCCTGCCCTTCACCGCCGGCCCCGCCGCCTGATGGGCCCTGACTGGATCGCAGAAGACCGCGCCGCCCTGGCCACCTCGCGCCTCTTGGACGCGGCCGGCGCCGTGTTCGCGGAGCACGGCGTCCAGGCCACCACCATGGCCAAGGTGGCCGCTGCCGCAGGCTGCTCCCGTGCGACGCTGTACAACCACTTCGCAGACCGCCGGGCGCTCGAGCTGGCGTTCGTTCACCGCGAGGCACTGCGGATCAGCGCCGAGGCGACCGAAGCGCTCAGCGGTCTCGCGGATCCCGAGCAACGGGCCACCACCGCGTTCGAGTTCATCCTCGACCGCGTCCGATCCGATCCGAGCCTGCTGGCGTGGTTCTCCGCGTCCGACGTGGGCGTTGCGACGGCGATCAGCTCCGACTCCGAGGTGCTCGGGGCCATGGCCAGCGCGTTCGCCGGCCGGCTCGCGAAGGAACTGCCCGAGGCTGATGCGGTCAGGCGCGGGCGCTGGCTCGTGCGGATGATAGTTTCGCTGCTCGCGATGCCCGAACCGGACTCGATGGAGGAACGCCGGGTGATCGCGGACTTCGTCGTCCCGGCACTGCTCGCGGCACCGCCGATCCCGACCGGGGTGGCCGACTGAAGGCCGCACACTGTGGCTACCGTGTTGGTTCCGTACAGCCGACCCGGTGAGGTGTGCATTGATCGACCTGCTGACCAACGACGAACTGCGCTCGATCGCAGAGGCCCACTCACCGCATTGCGTGTCGATGTACCTCCCGACACACAAGCGGGGACAGGACGTACAGCAGGACCCGATCAGGCTCAAGAACCTGATCTCGCGCGCCGCCGGTGAACTCGGCGCACTCGGGCTCAAGCGAGACGAGGCCGACGAGTTCCTCTCCCCCGCCGCCCGTCTGCTCAAGGATCCGGACTTCTGGGCCCACGGCGAGGAGGGCCTCGCAGTGCTGGTCGACGACCAGGGTATGCGCACATTCCACCTGGGCGACGCGCCGGATGACCTACTCGTCGTAGCCGACCGGTTCCACGTGAAGCCGCTGCTCCGTTCCCTGTCGGCCGGTGAGGCCTACTGGATCCTGGCCATCAGCCAGAACCACATCCGACTGCTGCGCGGTGGCCCCAACGGCGCGGCCGAACTTGGTCTTGGCGACATCCCCGAGAGCCTCGCAGCTGCGCTCTGGTTCGAGGATCGCGAACGACAGCTGCAGAGCCACGGCGCCAACCGCGTCGGCAGCGGGCGTGTCAGCGCCACGTTCCACGGCCAGGGCATGGGACGCGACACCCAACACAGCGACCTCGGCCGCTTCCTTCGTGCTGTCGACGACGGGGTACGCCACCTGACAGCGGGCGGCGGCGAGCCGATCGTGTTGGCCGGGGTCGAGCGTGACCTGGCGGCGTTCCGCGAGGTGAGCCGCACAGAGGGGCTGTTGTCCGAGGCCGTCACCGGCAACTGCGACCACAAGTCACCCGACGAACTGCACTCAGCCGCATGGCCGATCGTGAGCGCCCGGTTCGAGATGGCGCTCAACGGTGTGCGCGACGCGATCGCCGCGGGCAACGGGTCCGCCGAGACCCACCTGGCCGCAGCCCACGTGGCCGCCGAACAGGGAAGGGTCGAGTCCCTGGTGGTCGCCCTCGGAGTGCAGTTGTGGGGCCGGGCAGGCGAGGACTCGGCACCGGAGGCGCACGCCGAGCGGCTGCCGGGCGACCGCGACCTGCTGGATGCCGTGGCGATCGAGACCATGCGACACGGCGGCTCCGTGCACGCGGTTGATCCATCAGCGGTGCCCGGCGGTGGCCATCTCGCCGCTCTGCTGCGCTGGTGAACTGCCGTCGCAGAACAGCTGCGCAGGCGCTCAGTTGACCGCCCGGTCGCGTCCTTCCCAGAACGGTGCGCGCAGCTTGAATTTCTGGAGCTTGCCTGTCGCGGTGCGGGCGAGCTCGTCACGGAACTCGAAGCTGCTCGGGCACTTGAATCCGGCCAGGTGATCCTTGCAGTGCGCGATCAATGCCGCCTCGTCCACCGTCGACCCTTCGACCAGGACCACCAGAGCCTTCGGTGTCTCGCCCCACTTCTCGTCGGGAACGCCGATCACGGCAACCTCGGCAACCTCGGGATGCGAGAAGATGCAGTCCTCCACCTCGATCGACGAGATGTTCTCGCCTCCCGAGATGATCACGTCCTTCTTCCGGTCCGAGATCGACAGGTAGCCCTCGTCGTCTATGAGGCCGCCATCACCGGTGTGGAACCACCCGCCCTCGAGTGCAGTGGCACTCGCCTCCGGGTTGTCCCAGTAGCCCTCGAGGATGTGGTTGCCGCGGGCCAGGATCTCGCCCTGTTCCGACAGCCGCACGCGTATGCCCAGCGCGGGGACCCCGGCGCGTGACAGCTTCCGCGCACGCTCGGGTGGCTCGAGTTCATCCCACTCGCTGCGGTTCCGGTTGACCGTGAGGACCGGCGAGGTCTCGGTGAGTCCGTAGATCTGCATGAACTCCCAACCGAGCTCCCCCTCGACGCGCTCGATGGTGCGGGTGGGCGGCGGCGCGCCCGCAACCACGATGCGGACCGTTCCAGAGCCAGGTATCGGCCCGTCCCAGTCCTTCGCCGCGTCGAGCACCGCTGCTACGACAGCCGGAGCACCACACATCAGGGTGACCCCGTGGTCACGAATGCGGCCGAGGATCTCCGCTCCGTCGACCTTGCGCAGGATCACGTGGCGGCCGCCCATGGCGGTCAGGGCGTAGGGCATCGTCCAGCCGTTCACGTGGAACTGGGGCAGGGTGTGCAGCAGCACGTCGCGGTCGGACACACCCGTATGCCAACCGAACGTGGCCGCGTTGAGCCACAGGTTGCGATGCGTGAGCTGCACGCCCTTGGGCCGGGCAGTCGTGCCGCTGGTGTAGTTGATCGACGCCGTGGCGTCTTCATCGGGCTCCCACCGTGCCGGCTCCGAGTCGAAGTCGTGGAGAACCTCATCGGTGTCGCTGCCGATCACGAACCGATGCCGTGCCGTGACTCCGGAGAGCGCGTCGTCGAGTTCCGGGTCGACCAACAGCACAGATGCGCCGGAATGCTCGACGATGTAGCCGACCTCCTCCGCAGTGAGCCTGAAGTTCACCGGCACCACGACGCGCCCGTAGGCGCTGACCCCGAACAGCGACGACAGAAGCCGCGCCGAGTTGTGACTCACGATGGCGACCCGCTCACCGTGACCCACGCCGAGGCGGTCGAGGCCGGCGGCCTGGGCCCGTGCCAGCGCCGCCAGGCGGCTGTAGGTGACCTCGGGCCAGGGCTGCGCCGGCTGGTCCGGCTCGTCGACCACGCCCACGCGGTCGCCGTAGACCGCTTCGGCGCGGTCAATGTGGTCACGAAGTGTCAGTGGCACCTTCACGTCTGCTCCTCCGCTGCGTCGACACGATCAGCGACCGATTCTGTCAGCCGACACCCAGCGGGCGCGCCAGGTCCCGCGACACGAGTGGTTGCGGAGCGCTCATCTCGAATGTGAGGCCTTGGTTGTGCACACCGATCAGGGGCCTCGAGAGGCCCAGATCGCGAAGTTCATCCGCGATCGGGTGGTCTCCGAGCATGAACTCCACGCGTCGTCGGTGATAACCGACACCTCGGTAGCTCTGGGTCAGCCGGCCAACATGGGGCCGGCCGCTGATCAGCGAATAGACGGGCGGCGAGATCGGACCGCTGCGGCGCCGACCGCCGCCCGGCAGGGCCAACTCCAGCACGGTGTCGCCGCCGTCGCGCCACGACATGCGCTCACGGCTGGGCGAGGATGTGTGCCGCAGCTCGGCCAGGGCCTTCGGGAATCCCCACATCCGCAGCCCACAGTCCCTCGACAGGGTGGAGCTCACGCCCAGCCTCCAGGTGTACGAGGGCACCTCCCCGCCGATGATGGACCCCAGCGCGGAGGCCCAGGGAATGCGCCACTCCCGGTCCATCGGCTCCACGAACACCGACAACGCAATCTCTTCGTAGCTGCCGCAGTCGGTATCTGTGTAGTGGACACAGTTCACGCCCACGACCGCCTTGGTGGGCATCGGTTGTGCGACCACGAATGGGGTCTCCGAGATCAGGTCCTGCACCCGGTCTGCGGAGGCCGCCATCATGACCATCATCGAGCTGCCGTCGCGGAAGCGTGTCGGATAGCTGAGTTCGCGCCCCTCGATCTCGAAGGTCGTGTCGGGGTCCAAGCGGTCAAGGATACCCAGGTGGAGCAACCAGCCCGACCGACAGGCACAGCCGTGAGGACCTGTCAGCGAGGAAATGGAGCCTCGGATGGCGACGTCCTACGAGGAGATGGCGAGCTGAACATGCGGACGTCCGGCGTCCCCCGAAGGGTGTGACAACGAGTCGGGATCCACTCGGCGCGTCGCCTTGTGGACCACGATCGTCTGCATGATCGGGTCGAACAGCTCGACATGAATCGAACGGACATGGCCGCGCGGACATGAACCGAACCGCCGTGGCGCTGCTCGGGCTGGCGGGCGGCGTGCAGATGGTCGACCCCACGATCTCTTCGATCGCATTCGTGGAGGCCTCGGAGGACCTCGGCTTCTCCCCGAGCATGGCGGCACTCGCGGCGAGCGTGTCCACTCTCGCACTAGCGGCGACCGTCATCGCCACCGGCGCTGTCGCCGATCGGCTTGGTCGCAGGCGTGTGTTCATCGCAGCACTGCTCACAGCGGCCGCCGGAAACGTGATCGTCGCGGTGGGGCCGACCACGCCCATGTACATGGGCGGCAGGATCATCGCAGGAATAGGCCTCGGCGCCGTGTTCGGCTCTGCGTTCGCCTTCGTGCGCGATGTGGCGGGCGAGGAGATGGGCAAGGCGCTCGGGCTGTTCGCCGCTCTCAACGGCGCCGTAATCGTGGTGGGAGGCCTTGCCGGCGGCGCCCTCGCAGCTTGGAGCTGGCGCCTGGCGTTCCTGGTGGTGCCGGCGCTGTGCGTGCTCCTGGCACTTGCGAGCAGGTCAGTGCTGCCCGACATCCAGCCCCTTGGCGCTGGTCGGGTTGGGCACCGTGGGTGTGCTGTTCGGTCTCAGCAAGGCCGCTCGCGACCTCACCAGCCCAGCGAATCCTTGCCATTGGCTTCGCCCTGATGGCTGCGGGCACCGCCACCTTCTTCGTGGTCGGCGACGACCTCATCTACCTGTTCTTCCTTCCGGGGCTGGTCGCCATCGGTGTCGGCATCGCCTATGCCTCGGTCGCCCAGTCCCAGCTGTACCTCGCCGAGGCACCCGCCGACGAGTTCGACCCAGTCACGTCGTCGCGCATGACCGTCGGCCAGTTCGGCTTCGCCCTCGGGCTGGCCGGCTCCTCGACGTTGATGGCCCAGATGATGACCGACGGCGTCGTCGACCAACTGCGCAAGGCGGGCGTGCCGCCACAGAGCTGGGGAGAGGGAATCGCCGCGGCCAGGCTGCACATCAGGTCCGCATCGACAGGTGAGCAGGGCGAAGGCGTACTCGACGCCGCCGCACCCAACTACGTTGACGTCTTCAGTCTCACGATGCTCGTTAGTGCGGTGCTGGTGGCGCTTCTGGGCCTGCTCAGCTGGTACCTGCTGCGCCGATCGGCCCGTGCGGCTGTCCCAACCGACTAGCGGAACATCATCTTTTCGAACAGCGTGCGCCCGGCCACGGTCTCCGAGATGCCGTCGAGGTCGATCGACAGTTCCATGTCAGCGTTGAAGTCGTAGTACATCGGGTGCTGCAACACGTGGCGCACCGCTCCGGCAAGGCCGTGATGCGGCTTCTCCATGTCGAGCGCCTCGATCATCTCCACGTTGGTGACCTTCATCGTGACCGAGCCGTCGTCGGTGCGCCATGTCCACTCCAGCTCCGTCGGGTAGTGCTGGTGGTTCGGGCCGGGCACGTCGCCGGACGTCTCCAGTCGCAACGGCAGCATGTCGTCGGTGACCACCTCGTCACCCTTGGCGAGCAGGAAGGTCGGGATGTTGATTGCACCGAGGCCGAAGAGTCCCTTGGTGGTCATGCGCACGTACACGACGGTGTAGTCGCCGATGTGTGCGCGACCCCAGAACCAGTGGTCCAGGCCCGCGTCCATGACCTTGTTGCCCCAGTTGTGGTCGTGGTACGCCGAGCCGGACACCTCGCGGCTCTCCCCGTTGACCGAGACGGTGCCGCTGACGGTTCCGTACGGAACGGGTACGACCCAGGCGAGGTGCTGGCTCTTCGCCTTGTCGAAGTAGGTGATGCCCGCCCCTGGACGCCACGACGGCGACCGGCGCTCCAGCTTGATGTCGGCGACCACCCCATCGCCCTCGAGGTGCAGCTCATAGCTGGCGAGGTCACCGGTCACGGTATTGGGGCCGATGCGTATGTCACACCCATCGGTGGAGGCGGAGAACTCCGAGGCGGGATGGTGGGTGTCGGCGCGCACCTTGGTGCCCTCGGGCCCGTGGTAGATCAGCAGCACCGAAGGGTCCAGTGGTCCGTCCGGGGCGGTGTTGGGCTTGGTGTTGAACGTCGCGACCAGGGTCGATCCATCGTCGAGCTGCATGTCGAAGTACCACCACTCGAATGAGTTCTCCACATCGCCAGCCGATCGAAAGCCGTCCTCCCAGACCGCCACCTTCGTCGCGTCGATGTCCAGGGCCGCAAGCCCTTCTGCCTGCGCGGCGTCAATCTGCGCTCGCACATCGGGTGTGTCGGGAATGTCGTGTCCGTGCATCGGCGGGGCTCCTCGATCTCTTGGATTCCGAGGGTACGAGCGGATTCACAGAATGCCTCCGCATCCGCGCCATCAGCGCACCGCTGTGACCGATCCAGCCGCTTGGCGCATCGCGGGCCCGAACGCCCACAGGTCGTAGTCGACATGGCGGCGGCTGCAGATGGGCAGTTCGGCATGCTCATCGCACTCGTCGACTGCGTCGAGGATCGAGAACCAGATCTGGCCCGTGCAGAGTCCGTCGAACCGGCCGCACCAACTCGTGGTGCGACCTTCCAGGACCTCGGGCACATAGGGGACGCGTGGCCCGAGTATCCCGTGGCCGGACGGAACGCTGGTTCCTGCCCCCACCATCCACGGACCCACCACCAGACCCGGATCACCGAAGACGTGCACCGCAGCAATGCTCGCGAGGTATGGAGCCGGCATCCGAGCGAGTCCCTTCATGGCCGCATCAGCACCCTGTGACTCGCCCACCACCACCACCGCCTGGTCCGGACACATGGAGTGCATGGCTGCGATCACAGCGACGAGTTCGTCGCCGCCCAGGCGGGTGGACTCGTTGTAGGCCCCGATGAGGAACAGCTCGCGCTCGGGATCCCCGATGGTGTCGATGCCGAAGTATCCGGCGAATCCCGGCGCCGGGTAGCCACCTTCATCGAGCACGCCATCACCGTCGAGGTCACCGAGCTCCACGAACCGCGTGGACAGCGTGGGATCGAGTTCGCCGAGAGCGTCCACGAACAGCTCCTCGAGCATTCGTGCGGAGCCGGCGCCGACGTCATTCGAGCTGCCCCGCGCGAACACCAGGGCTGCATCCGTGCAGTCGGCGACGTCGACGGCGAAGTCGCCCCGCGCTGTGGCGGGCGTGCAGGCACTCAGCGCCAAAAGCGCAGCCGCCAACGCGAAGGCGCCGACTCGGTGCATCCCCCGGCCCGCCGTCGACATGGAACCAGTCAGTTGCCCGGCGGAGCCCACCGCAGCATCGACCCCTGGCCTGCCAGCCACGCCACGTGACGAGTCGTCTCAGCTCGCCTTCACGAGCGACGTGTCGTCGTACCAGTCCCTGAGCATGCCGGCGTCATCGATCTGCCACGGGTGGAAGCTCGGCTTGAAGTAGGCCAGCAGCAACGGCCCTTGTCGGCGCAGTACCCGCTTCTGGAACTCGAGGGCTTCCTTGCGTTCCGCCTTGGTGATGTGGTGCGGGTCCTCGCGCATCATCGCCCGGGCGATCTTGACCTGCGGGACAGCAAGGAAAAGCGCCGCCATCAGCACCGACAGGATCCTCGTGACGTATCCGCCGCCCAACCGCTGGAACAGGTCGAACGCGACCGACTTGTGCTCCAGTTCCTCAGCAGCATGCCAGCGCCAGAAGGCCAGCATCTGAGGGTCCATCTCGTCTTCGACCTCGTCTGACTCGAGCAGCGAGTGTGCTCCCACCGCGGTGAGGTGTTCGGCGAACACCGTGATGCCGAGCTGGATCTTCGCCGGTAGCCAGCGCTGCGCCCGCTTGAATATGCGCTCTGCGTAGGCCTGACGCGCTGCGATGTCGATGCCGAAGCGCTCGCACGACGCGTTGTAGCGATCGTGCGCCTCGCCGTGGAGAGTCTCCTGCTGAACGAAGCCGCGGATGACATCCCGGGTGCCGGGATCGGTGACCTTGTGCTCGTAGTGACGCACCGAGTCGATGAAGAAGCGCTCCCCGGGCGGGATCATGATCGAGAAGCCGTTCTCGAAGTGCGTGAGCACCGGGTTACCCATGTTCCAGTACTGCGGGATCGCATCGAGGTCCTCGAAGCAGTACTCCCGGGGCTGCATCGACACGCCCTCCGGGAAGTCCTCGGATCGAACCGGCTCATGGACTTCGGTGTACGACATCTGAGGCCCCCTCTTCGTATCGGTCGAGATTAATCTACTCGCCGTAGCAGGCAGGATTCAGCCTGGTTCGGGGTGACACTTGTCGCAACTGTCCCGAGCTGCCGTGCAGCTTGCGGCCGGAGCTCAGGCAACCGGCATCGAGCCCTCCCGGACCCTTACCGCACCCCGCAGGTCATCCTCGGAGAACGGTCCGAGAGCACCCTCACCGGTGGCCCACCTGTAGAGCGCCACACCGAACACCGTGCGGCAGGTGGAGGCCTTCACGGCTCCGACGATGATCAGCACGACGCCGACTGCTGCGAGCACCAGGCCTGCGACCATCGCAGCGCCACCGACGGCCACACCGATCACGATGCCTCCGACGACGAGGAGCAGGCCCGGCAGGGTGTAGATGAGGAAGAACCGGAATCCGATGCGAACGCTGCCGAGCACCGCCTCACCCCAGGTGGAGCGGATGACGCTGGCCGAGCGCTTGATGGCATCCACTGCGCCCATGTTCTCGAACACGATCACCGGCAGCACGAGCGTGGTGGCGACCATCCATACGGCTGCGACCAGCCCGGCCAGCAACGACCGAACGAGCGACACGATGATGCCACTGTCACCGTCGCCCTGGATCATCCCCACGAGCGAGTTGACCGCGACAGAGATGGCCGACCAAGCGGCGAAGGTGCCGAACCTGGACCGACCGGCCTCCCTGGCTGCCGCGTCATCTCGCTCGCGGCCATGGAGCACGGCGTCGGTGGCGCTCACCAGCCCGGCGAGCTGGATGTTGGCGAAAGTGAGACCCGCGATCACCGAAGCCACCACCAGCAGGGCTCCGAGCACCAGGGCGACGATGCCGACAGCACCGAGCCCGGCGTTGTCGTCGCCGCCGACGAGGCCACCGAACACGACGAGCCCGACGCCCACCAGCACGCCGATTCCGCCGACGAGAGCGCCGTGCACCGCAGCGCGCACGGTCCATCGGTACATGCCGGGGTTCTCCTTCACGAGGCTGTAGCTCGCACGGGTCAGTTCCTTGCTGTTGCCCCATCTGCGCATGACTGTGTCTCCTGGTGTCGAATGCCGGCGACACGCGACGCGCCACCGTTCCGTTTCCTTCGGCCGCGGATCCCCGGAAATGAATGCCCAGGGCACCCCGATGGGACGAATCGGGCCCAAACAGGGCCGCGACACGTTCAGCCGACGGGCAGGCGCCATTCGACCCGGCGCTCCTCAACGACGACCCCCGGTGCGAACTCCTCTTGGCGGGCTACCGACTCCGAGCCCCCGTTGCGCCGGTAGAAGCGGCGCGCACCTTCGTTGCGCTCGAGCACCCACAGGTACAGCACCGCACCGGGGGCGACCTGCGCGGCCCGGCGGAGCACGGCCTCCAGGACCTTCTGCCCCACTCCCGTGCCGCGCAACGTCGGAGCCACATGGAGGTTGTCGAGCAGGAGGTCATCCCCGTCGCCCTGGCCGGGGCGCACGGAACCGAACGCGACGACACTGTCGCCGACCTCGGCAACGACCACGAAGCCGTCGCCGGGCAGCTCACGCCACTGGCGCCGGTGGCGCTCCGGCACCTCTTTCAGAAATGCCCCAGGCAGCAGACCGCTGTAGGCGCTGAGCCAGCTCCGCGTGTGAAGCGCTGCGATCGCAGCGAGGTCGGCTTCGCCGGCTGGGCGGAGCTCCACTCAGCCGGCAGCCTCGGCCGCCGCTCCGATGTCGACCAGGTCGGCCGCGATCGCCTTGCGGGTGCTTCCGGCCATCAGGCGCCCGACCGTGAAGTCCATGATCTTGGCCATCGTCGACTGCGGTTCGCCGCGAAACGACATGGTGAGACGGCTCCTGTCTGCGGCGGGCTCCACGGTGATCTCCGAGAAGTACTTGGCGCCGTGGGACTCCGCTTCGGTCGCGTAACGCCTGCCTTCGTCGTACTCGGTCACTTCCATGTCCTCGGTGGCGGTCTTGCCGAACATCGTGCGCGTCTCGCGCCACCTGGTGCCGAGACCGAACGAGTCGCCGTCATCGAGGCGCTCCACCTTCTCGATCGCACTCACCACAGCCACCCAGTCCTCCATCCCGACGCATATGTCCCACACCACTGCGCTATCTGCCTTGATGTCCTGGGTTGCGCTCACCGATGGCATGTCTCCGACACTACCGCTGCCCCCGGCAGGACGATGACCGTAGATTGGCCGGGACGCATCTGGGCTCCCCAGTGCACCGAATGGATGAACTGTGCCGGAGTGGGACGAATACGCGCAGGGTTGGGACGACAACCCGGCGGTACGCGCCTACGCCGACGCCGCGTACGTCTCGCTCTGTTCGCGGGCCGACTCGATCGGCTTCGCCATCGACGGCACTGCGGCATGTGACTTCGGGTGTGGCACCGGGCTGCTGACCGAGCACCTCGCCGCGAGGTGCTCGATCGTGGAGGCCATCGACAGTTCAGCCGCGATGCTCGACGTGCTGGGCACCAAGATCACCCGCGAGGCCTGGGTCAATGTGCGTGTGCTGGCGGAACTCCCGGAAGCAGGACCGAGGTATGACCTGGTGGTGTGCTCGTAGGTGCTGGCCTTTGTCAACGACTACCCCGGGACCGTGCGTGAGCTGGTCAGCAGGATGAAGCCGGGTGCGCTGTTCGTGCAGTGGGACTGGGAGCTGAACCCAGCCGACGACGAGCCCTTCGGACTCGCACCCTCCAACATTGGAGCCGCCCTGCGAGGGGCCGGTCTCGCCGACGTGCAGGTGGGCGTCGGCTTCGAACTGCCTGCGGGCGGCGAAACCATGCGCCCCCTGATGGGATCCGGACAGCTGCCCGCAGACAGCTCGTCGCCATGACCCACTTGCAGAACTGGAAGCGCCCGAGTCGTCCCGACAGGACCGGCAGGCGACAGCGGGAGCTACTGTGCCGGTTCGCACCTCCACCGGTCAGGACATCCCATGGGAATCGGCTCGAATGCGTACAACATCATGCTGTGGCTGCACATCCTCTGCGCCATAGTCGGCTTCGGCGGAGTGATGCTCAACGGCGTGTACGCCGCCAAGGCGCGGGCACTGCCGCCCGAACAGGCTCTCGCGGTGACCGAGGTGAATGCATTCGTGAGCCTGCGCGTGGCCGAGATCTTCATCTACCTCGTGCCTATCTGGGGCTTCGGGCTGGCGGGCCTGAGCGACGACGTCTACAAGATGTCCGAGCTGTGGCTCTGGTTGTCGATCGTGCTCTACCTGGCTGCACTTGTCGTGTCGCTGTTCGGCGTCCAGCCCCGGGTCCGCAGGATGGTGGCCCTCCAGAAGGACTTGGTGGCTGCCGGGCCGGCGACGGGAGGACCTCCTCCGCAGGCGGCGCTGCTGGAGGCCACCGGCAAGCAGATCGGCGCCATGTCCGGATTCCTGCACCTGTCCATGGTCGTGGTGCTGGCGCTGATGATCTGGAAGCCGGGAGCCGGGGGTTAGCAGGACCGGGCGGCGCGTTCAGCCCCTTCGGCGTCAACCAACCCGAGGACAACGAGGCCAATCACGACGATGGCGGACGGCCACGCCCGGTCAGCTGGCGGCGCCGGACGCGCGGGAGCGGGCGCCGACCAACCGACGTGCGAGGTCATCCGGTTCGAGTGCGGCGGGATTGGTCGTGGCGATGAAGTCCACCAGCAGCTCCAGGAATCGTTGCGGCTGCTCCGCGTACGGGAAGTGCCCACAGCCCTCCATCAACTCCAGACGGCTGCCCGGCATGGCCTCGTGGGTGCTGTGAGCATGCGACACCGGTATCACGGGGTCCGCGTCACCCCACACGATCAGGGTAGGCACCTCGGCCGCGAGGTAGAGCTTGTCGCTGGCGCTCACCCGCTGGCCGCGGTGGTCCACCACTGATCGCAACGTGTGCACGAATGCCGCGCGGGCTTCGGGGTCATGAAGCGACACGTAGGACCGCCACATCTCCTGGGTGGCAGGGTCCGGACTGAGTCCGACCTTGGCGGCCGCTCCGGCCACCCCCTCTACCCAGCGGCGGATGAAGGGCATGAACGCCACCGGCATCACGAGATCGGCCCCCGGCAGGGCAAGTGCCCGCAGCAGCGGCATGACTTCCTCGCCCAGTCCGCCGCTGCCGACCAGCGCCAGCCTCTCGCAGCGTTCGGGGTGCTGGTACGCGAACTGCATGGCGATGCCGCCACCGAGTGACGTGCCCACGACCGTCGCCCGCTCATGGCCGAGGGTTGCCAGCAGGTCACGGAGGAACCCCGCCTGGGCTCCGAGGGAGTAGTCGCCCTTCTCCGGTTTCGCGGAGCGACCGTGACCGGGCAGGTCGGGCGCGATCCAGGTGCAGTGCGTGCCGAGCTCGGCCAGGACCGGCTTCCATGATGACGAGCTACCCGCCATCCCGTGCACCAGCAGCACCAGGGGCCCGGTTCCACCGGTGCGGTAGGACACGTCGTGCCCATGGACCTCGACGGTCATTCTCTGCATGGGTTAATCGTAACAGTGTCTACTGGCACGAGTTGAGACCGGAGCCGCCCAACGGGCACGGGCCGGCCGCTGGCCAGAGGTGTCCGCCGCCGGAGAGGGCTGGTTGGCGGCGAATCCTCGGGCCCGATGACCGGCGCCCGCCGCGCCTCGACGGCGACCAACGGCCGCGCGCAGCCGAACCGGGACCTGCGCGCAGCGAGAACAACGCCGCGTAGAGCCAACATGACGGCAGCGTCACATGACAGGCTTGTCAGCAATGTGGTCGGGTTCCAGGCGGAGGCAACCCGCCCCGAACCCATCGAAGTGGTGGCGAGATGAGCGCAGAACTCCCGAACGACTATGACAAGGCGGCCGTGCGGGCCCGGTACGAAGCGGAGCGCGACAAGCGTCTCGTTCCAGGCCGGGCCGACATCTTGGATCTACGCCATGACGAGCGGTTCGCTCGCTACCTGGCGGACCCCTTCACTGAGATGGAGGACCGCGATCCCGTCACCGACGACACCGAGGTGGTGATCGTGGGCGGCGGAATCGGGGGGCTGCTCGCAGGCGTTCAGCTCCGCGAGCATGGCGTTGCGGACATCCGCATCATCGACCACGCCGGCGGGGTGGGCGGAACCTGGTACTGGAACCGCTACCCGGGAATCATGTGCGACGTCGAGTCGTACATCTACATGCCGATGCTCGAGGAACTCGGCTACATCCCGAAGGACCGCTATGCGACCGGCGGCGAGATCCTCGGACACCTGCAGAGGATCGCCGAGCGGTACGACCTCGAGCGCAACGCCCTGTTCCACACCGGGGTCACGGATGCCACCTGGCTCGAGGACGCGGGCAGGTGGGAGGTCACCACCGACCGCGGCGACCGCTTCCGCAGCCGCTACTACGTGCTCGCGGTCGGCTTCCTGAACCTCCTCAAGCTCCCCGACATCCCCGGCATCGACGAGTTCAGGGGTGCGGCCTTTCACACCGCTCGATGGGACTACGACTACACGGGCGGCGCGCCCGGCGAGCCACTCACGAAACTCGACGGAAAACGGGTTGCCCTCATCGGCACCGGTGCCACGGGCATCCAGTGCGTCAAGCCGCTCGCAGAGGCCGCTGAGCAGGTCTACGTGGTGCAGCGCACCCCATCGGCCATCGGAGTACGGGGCAACCGCCCCACCGACCCCGGGTTCGGCGAGAACCTGGAGCCCGGATGGCAGCAGGCCCGAATGGACAACTTCGAGCTGATCATGTCGGGCAACCCGGTCGAGGAGAACCTGGTGGACGACGCCTGGACCCACCACTTCGCACTCGTGTCCAACCCGCCGCGCGAGCCGGGCATGTCCACGAAGGACTTCCTGCGCAACGCCGAGGAACTCGACTTCGGGATCATGGAGGAGCACAGAGGCCGGGTCGAAGACCTCGTCGAGGACCCGGAAACAGCCGAGGCCCTGAAGCCCTGGTACCGGTACCGGTGCAAGCGCCCGTGCTTCCATGACGACTTCCTGCCCGCGTTCAACCTGCCGAACGTCGACCTGGTTGCGTGCCCGGCCGGCATAGAGCGCATCACCGAGGACGGCCTGGTGATCGAGGGCATCGAGTACGAGGTGGACTGCATCGTGTTCGGCAGCGGCTTCGAACCCGAGTTCACCCCCCTGCAGCGCAGGGTTGGCCAGGAGGTTGTGGGCCGCGACGGCGTAACGCTCGACCAGAAGTGGGGCGATGGCCCATCCAGCCTGTTCGGCATGCTGAGCCGGGGCTTCCCCAACCTGTTCGTGATGCCCGCGCCCGGCCAGCAGGCCGTCATCACCGTCAACTACACGGAACTGGCGGTGCTCGGAGCCGAGTTCATCGGACGCACGGTCGAGATCCTGCGCAAGGGGGGCGTCTCGGTGTTCGACGTGAGCGCGGAAGCCGAATCGGACTGGGTGCAGCAGATCCTCGACGCCTACGTCGACGCCACGGCGTTCCTGTCGACCTGTACGCCTTCGCGACTCAACAACGAGGGCAACCCGGAAGGCATGAACCCGCTCACCGGAAGCTACGGCGGAGGCCGAGGCGACTTCTTCGCGTACCGCGACCTCCTGCGTGAGTGGCTCGACGCCGGGGACTGCGAGGGGCTCGAACTCGAGGCGCGTCCAGACACCACGGGTGACGACACGTGACCAACGGCGCCACTGGCCGCCGGCGCGTGGCAGTAGTCACCGGAGGCGGACGCGGCATCGGAGCCGCAATCGCCGAGGAACTCGGGCAGCGCGGATCGCACGTAGTCACGATCGACCCTCTCGTCGCGCTCGACGGCGGCACCGATCCCGACGCCGCCGCCCAGCCCTCGACTGCCGAACGCATCGTTGCAGCGGGTGGCAGTGCGAGCGCGTCCTCTGGGTCCGTCACCGATATCGACCATCTGCGGGACCTGTTCGCGGGGCTCGTCGAGGAGTTCGGTGGCGTGGACGCAGTCGTCAACGTGGCGGGGATCACCCGCCCCACAGGGTTCGCGTCCGGCTCGGAATCGGACTGGCGCGAGGTGTTGGAGGTGCACCTGGGGGGCTACTGCAATGTGCTGCGTGCGGCACTCCCCCACATGGCCGCAGCCGGTCACGGCCGGATCCTGGGGGTCACGTCCGGCGCCGGCTGGAGGCCCGCGGACGCCGGGGCCTACAGCTGCGCGAAGCGTGCCGTGGCCGCGCTGACCTGGCAGCTCGGCCAGATGGCCCCAGACGGAGTCACAGTTAACGCCCTGTCCCCCATCGCCATGACCCGGATGGTCGAGGCGGCAATGGCGCGGCGACGCCCTGCCGGCGAGGAGGGAAGGTCTCGAAGCGGAGGACTCAGGCTCGGGTCGGGCCTGCCCGACCCGACAGAACTGGCGCCCCTTGCGGCGCACATGATGAGCGAGGGGTTCGGGTGGTGCTCCGGCCAGGTGGTGTTCGCCGGTGGCTCCGAGCTGGCTCTCATCGAGGCACCGCGGCTGCTCGAGGCCCTCAGCGCCGAGGACGACGGGTCCGCAGGGCTTCTGCTCGACGCTGTGGGCGTCACCGCGCTGGCCGGCGCCCACGACCACCAGCAGAGCTCCGGTGGCGCAGGACAACGCTTCGCCGGCGTATTTGATGCCACGGACACCGCTTCGGCACAAACGGGAGGCCGCTGCGGGATCGTGAGCGACGACGAGTCGGCTACTCGGGCGCTGGTGGCCGCGCTCTCCGAGCGCGGCACCCGGACCAGCCTGATCGATCCGGGGGGCACAGGCGACGGTTTCGAAGCTGCCGCGAACAGCCTGGCTGCTTCTGAGCGGGGCGAGGAGCCACTCGATGCCCTCGTCGTCTGCCGACGCGGGCATGCACCAACCCGTCCTGCGAACACCTGGCAGTCCGTACTCGACGACCACGACGGAATCACCGGCCGGATCCTCGGCGACGCTGCCTTCACCCGCGCTGTCGCGGACCATGCGCGTCGAACAGGACGCAAGATGCGCCTCGTGACGATGATTGACACGACATCCAGCGGCGGGCGCAGCCGGATTCAGGCCGCCACTCAGCTCGCCCGTTCCGCCGGACCGGCCACCGACGGACTGGTCACGGCGTCCACCGTCGGCCTCGCGACACCCGATAACAGAGCCGTCGCAAGTCACCTGGCCGCCTACCTCGCCACGCACGCTGAAGCTGCGGCCCTCTCCGGCGCCGAACTCCTTGCGGGCGACGACTGGATCGGCCTGCACAGCCATCCCCGCGTGGGCACCAGCATCGTGTACCGCGGGCCGGACCTGCCCGACTGGTTGGACAGCACCCTCCGCAGTGCCGTCACCGGCGGCGGCGCCTGATGGATCAAAGGCCGCTGCGGGTCGTGGACCCACATGTTCACCTGTGGGACCCCGCGCGAACCGATTGGTATCCATACCTCTCCGGCGCACGGAAGATCCCTGTCAACGATGTGGCAAAAATGGCCAGGCCGTTCGACCTGCCCACCTACAACGCCGAGGCTGCCGGCTGGAACGTGGACAAGCTCATCACGGTCTCGGCAGCCACCGGTGCGCACTGCGTGGACGAAGCAATCGAGATGGAGGCCCTCGCTGAGTCGACCGGCCAACCGGCTGCGATCGTCGGCGGCATCACGCCCTCGGCCCGGCAGGCCGATGTGACCGCACAGCTCGATCGCCAGATGACCCTGCAGCGGTTCCGCGGCGTGCGCGCCATGGGCAAGCTCGACCATCCCGTCCCCGCCCCAGCGGTGTTGCAGGAACTCCGCGACCGTGGCCTCGTGTTCGACCTCATGGCACGCACGGACCAGCTGGTGTCATCGGCTGGGGCGCTGGCAGACGTGGATGGACTGCTGGTGGTGGTGGAGCACCTCGGCTGGCCCCGGTCCGCCGAACCGGAGGAGTTCAGCACCTGGCAGGAAGGCATCCGGGCCCTCGCTGACCTTGGCGACCGGGTTACCTGCAAGCTGTCAGGCCTGGCGATGCCGCTCGGGAGTGTCCATGCCGATGTGCTCGCCCCCTGGCTCGAGTTCGCCATCGAGTGCTTCGGCGTCGAACGCTGCATGTTCGCCAGCAACTTCCCTGTCGACGGCGCACACTGCACCCTCGACGAGCTGTTCAGCGCCTACTTCGAGTTTGCTTCCGGCCTTGGCGCGGACGCGTTGCAGATGCTCTTCGCAACCAATGCCGAGCGCGTCTACCGCTGCTGACACACGCGGTCACAGCTTCTCGCCGCGAAGGTGGCTTCCCTGCTGGAACCACGCGCAGGAGCGAGCTTCGCCGGGCCGCTTCCGGGATGTCATGGGAGTCGGCCGCCCCGGTCGGCCGCTCAGGTGCGCTCGTAGGTGCCCACGAGCACTGCACTGTCGAGCGTCGTGTCAACGATGGCCGCCCTCACTTCATCGGCGGTGGCTCCGGGCTGCAGGTCCGGTTGTTCGCTGACCGCCGAGAGCTGGAACTCGTAGTTGTGTGGTCCCCCGGGGGGCGGACAGGGTCCGAACTACGCTGTGTCCGAAGTTCCATTGGTCCCCTCGGTCGCACCGGCCGGCAATACGCCTTCGCTGATAACCGCATCGGGCTCGAGGTCCCAGACGACCCAGTGGATGAAGCTGCCCGACGGGGCGTCGGGATCGTCCACGATGAGCACCAGGCCCACCGCGTCGCTCGGCGTTCCCTCGACCGTCAACGGGGGTTGCGTATTGGCTCCGTCGCACGTGTACTGCGACGGAATCGGCGAGCCGTCCGCAAACGCCTTGCTTGTGATGGCCATCTCCGCCGCGACGCCGGAGTCCGGCGACTCCTCCGCCTCGGTGCCCGATGCGCTGTCGGCTTCGGCATCGGTGGTGCTCGACGCACTGGAGTCGTCCTCGGAGCCGCAGCCGACCACGCCGACCGCGAAAGCCATCACCATCAGGACCCTGAATGCCGGTCTCATGGTGCAACCTACCGGCGGGTGGACTCCGCCGCTGCGAGCCGGCGCACAACGGATGCCGGACTCAGGTGGGTGTCAGACCGAGTTCCCGGTAGCGCTCGACCGCCTGATCGGGATGCCCGGCTATGACGCCGTCGATGTCGAACTCGAGCAGTTCCTCGTAGAAGTCAGGGTTCTCCTGGGTCGATGCGTCGTTGGGCCACACCCAGATGCTCAGACCCTCTTGCTGGGCCTGCTCGAGGAAGCCGTCGAGTGCCAGGACGTCGATGCCGTCGAAGTCCGGGGGAATCTGCAGGATCCGGTCACTGGGCAACAGCGCTGCGCCCTCGAGGAACCAGGCCGGGAGGGCATTCGTGCCCGGACTGGTGGGCACATCCGGGGCCAACTCGTGGAACGCTGCGATCACCTCATCGTCGAAAGAGACGACCACGACGGAGTCGGATCGACCCAGCTCCTCGATCTCAGCGGCCAGGACCCGGGCTGCTTCGATCGCGAACTCGACATCGTCCTCACCGTCGTCACCGCGGGGGACCTTGATCTCGACGTCGAGTACGTGGTCCGGAAACGCCTCGGCAACGGCCCTGAACGTCTCAACTCGGAAGTCGTCGGCGGCGTAACCCTCCGGCGGTTCGACGGCACCTGTGCGCACGCCGCGATACGAGTACTCCGCCTCGGGTCTCGACCTGTCACCCAGGTCGTCGGACCACCAGTAGCCGCTGTCGAGTGCCTGCAGTTCGTCATAGGTGAGTTCGCGAACCCTGCCGGTCGTCCCGGTTGTGGCGTCGACCGTGTCGTCGTGATGAACGACGAGCACGCCGTCGCCGGTCAGCTGGACGTCCATCTCGAGCACGTCGGCGCCCGACCGGGCGGCCTCGTGGAAACCGAACATCGTCGAATGGGGCCAGGACCTGTCGCCGCCGGCATGGCCTACGACGACTGGCCGCTCGATCGCGAGAAGCTCCTCCAGCGTGGACGCCTCAGGCGTCGGGATCCCAGGCCGCTGCGCAGTCTCCTCCGAAGACGCCGTCGTCGAGGCTGACGAAGCCACGTCATCGCCACATCCGGACCCAACAAGGGCGAGGCCTGCGACGACGGCAAGCGCTGGCATCAGGCAGCGGCGTTTGCGCATGAGTCGAAGCTACCCGGGGCCGGGGTCGGGGCTCGAACCCGGCGAGGCTCTAGGCCCTTATCTCGACCATGGTGCCGACCGGCAGCCAGTCGTTGAGGATCTTCACGACCTCGTTGGGCATGCGGATACAGCCGTTGGAGGCGGCCTGACCCATCAGGTCCGGTCGGTCGGTGCCGTGCAGCGCGATGACGGGTACGCCGTCGGCGAAGTAGTCGAGCTTCTCGCTGTAGCCGTTCAGGGGGAGCACGTGTGATCCGTATGACGGGCCGGGGGTGGAGTTGCGGCGGTCCGTCACGTAGAACCGGCCGGTGGGGGTGCTGCGCGATGCGCTGCCGACGGTGACCGGGGTTTCCATGATCTTGCGGGTCCCGTGCCACGCGACCAGCTTTCGATCGCTGAGGTCGACCTCGACGCGGTGGTCCTGCCTGGTCATGCGGAGCTTCCTGGTGTCGACGTAGCCGCGGGTGCCGTTGGGGCGCACCGGGATCAGCACCTCGGCCCAGTAGCCGCGCCGCTCGGTGACGAGCATGGCAAAGGGCGAGCCGAACGGCGACTGGCTGTCGAACTCCCAACCGGTGGGCGTCTTGAATCGTCCGGGAAGCGGATACCCCTCCCTCGGCATCGCCGCGATCCCCTGGTGCGCGCCCGCGCTGGATGGCATCTCCGGTTGTTCCCAGGTTCCGATCCTGCGCATCGTGGCCCACCCCGGAGGCGGGGCCTCTCTGACCGAGACCTTGCCCAGCCAGGGCCAGGCCCAAGCGACCTGACTGATCCGCCTTTCGCCCCGTTCCGGCACCGAGGTCGTCGGAGGGTTGTCGACCGGCCCGAGCAGTTGTACGTCCGGCGCCGCTGGGAGTCGACCGGGGCTCGCTGCGCTCCCGGATGTGTCGGGGCCAGGCGGGTCCTCGAGACCACCGGATGCCACCGCACCGGCCCTGACCAGCGCAGGGCGCGTGGTCGTGGTGGTGGAAGCAACTGGTTCGGGGTCCGCTCTGTCGAAGCTGAACCAGGATCCGAGGGCCAGCAGCGCTCCGAGGACCACCAAGCCCACCGCCATCAGTCCCACGCCCTGGTCACGCTCGTTCATGTCGCCCGCTTCGTCGCCCGGGCCCCTATCTCGGCCTGGGGCCGCGGGCAGCTTCTCACAACGGAGCCACCCCGACCACAAGATGACACCTGTGACGGTGGCCGCCCCTGGGCCCTTCCTTGGCTGGCCAGGCGTTACCCGTTGGGGAGCGTCGACCTCGACTGCGGGTCACGGAGCCTTGACCCGCCCCGGCGAGCGGTTCCGGTCCGCCAGCGCTCGTCTGATGCGAGCCGTCCTGCCTCTCCGGCATCGCGGAGGGCGACTTGGAGGGGTTGCTGACCGCGTGTGCCGGAGAGGTCAGGACGACCGGGGGGGGCTTTCCCCAACGGTCACTCTCGTAGGTCGCATTCAAGCCCTCTCCAACCCTGCCTCAAGAGTTCCTCAACTCTCGGACATTGCCCGAATCCGTTCCTAAGGTCGTAACCATGACCACAACACGAAATCGAGTTCTAGTGCTATCGATCGGCCTCGTCCTTGTGGCAGCAGGGTGCAGCTCCACCGACGACGAGGCCGCTGACACCACGTCCACGGAAGCGCCGACCACCACCGCTCGGGCCACCACGGCTGCACCCACCACCAGTGCTGCGGCGTCGGCGCCCTGCACTGAGGAAGCAATCGCTCTCGCACTGCCCCAAGGCGACACGATCAACGACTTCAGGTGCGACAGCGGCTATGCGGTCGCAGGTGTCACGAACACCTCAGACCCGGACCCCGAGAGCCAATACGACTACACGGCGAGGCTCAAGTCATCGCAGGGACTCTGGGTAGAGGACGACGACTGCACCACGTTCCCGGCCTCGCTACAAGATGAGTGCAACACCAACTGACCGGGTGCGGCTGCCATTTCCGGATTGGACCCGCCGACGCAGGTCGCTGCGACAACACACGTGGTTGGCGGCGGGTGGGAACAGTCCCACTCAGTGGTGTCGGAGGGGGGACTTGAACCCCCACGCCCTTGCGGGCACTAGCCCCTCAAGCTAGCGCGTCTGCCAATTCCGCCACTCCGACGTGAGTGCCCGCCAGTGGCGGGAGAGACGACTGTAGCGCGCCCGAATCGGTTGCCGAAATGAGCGGCGGCCGCCGTCGCGGCTTCATTCACGATGTGTATTCGTGCGCCGCAGGTGACATCTCTCGCGCTCCCGGCCGTATGCCTCCATGACAACTCACGTGGGACATCGCCGCGGATGACTGGAGGACTGGATGATCCGACCACGTACCCGGAAGGTGGCCGGAGCGTCGCCCGCTTCAGATCAGTGCGGATGACGCCGGATCAGCGACCTGCGCCTGGCCGTGCGCTGGTGAGGACTCGACACCCAGCGTGCGCACATCGGGTGATGTCTCGACCATGGACGGGTCGGGCGCGGTGCCCAAAAGGTCGTCCACCCAGGGCACGGTGAACCCGTACCACAGCTGCTCGTGCTTGAAGTGGTGCAGTCGGTGGCGGCGCTGGAGCTTTCGGTAGAAGGCGTGGCGCGGCTTGTGCGACGTGTGGGTGAGGTAGTGGGTCCACTCATAGACGAGCGCCATGGTCGAGATCGCCGCCACACCGGTCGCCGTGGGCTTCTTTCGTCGCCCGGTGATGATCCACCACACCGCGACGTTCACCGGAAGGGCCGGCAGGATGAACCACGCCGGCAGGAACGACAGGTCGATGCGCCACGGGTCCGCATGGTGCGCACGGTGGTATCGGGCGACGTGCGGGTCATGGGTGCGGCCACCGATCGTGATCGGCCTGGCGTGCAGGATCAGCTTGTGCGCCAGCCACTCGTTGAGCGGCCACCACGCAAGGACTCCGACAGCAGCTGTGAAGTCACGGGATGTCGGCTTCCCCATGAACAGCCGCGCGGTCCAGGCCAACAACGCGGAGACGCCGAGAGCCCTCACGCTGGTATGGCGGCTGTAGAGCTTGAATGCCTCACCCAGGTCGGCAACCGGAGCGGGCCGGGGCGCTGTCGGCCCGTGCGCTGCCGTCACCGTCGGCTCGTCAGTCCCCTCGGGAGTCCACATGATCGGGATTCTGTCATGGTCGAGGGGGCTGGCGACGGCCCAAGCAGCGCGTGTGCCCGATGTCCTATTCGGCCAGCGGCGGCGTGCCGTGGGTAACCACCATCACGCCGGATGCCGGCTGCACCACGCGGGGGTCGGGCGGACGCGCGACGTCATGGTCCTTGTGCTCGTAGTCGATCGTGTGAACGACGTGACGGATCGCCTCGAGGCGGGCCCGTTTCTTCTCGTTGGAGTTGATGATCGTCCACGGCGCGTTGGGGCTGTCGGTCTGGATGAGCATCACGGAGCGGGCGCGGGTGTAGTCGTCCCACTTGTCGAGTGACGCCTCGTCGACCGGAGAGAACTTCCACTGACGCAGCGGGTCGGTCTTGCGCCGCTCGAAGCGCCTGAGTTGTTCCGCGCGCGACACGGCGAACCAGAACTTGAAGAGGTGTATGCCCGATTCCACGACGCTTCGCTCGAAGCCCGGGGCCTGGCGGAAGAACTCTCCGTACTCGGATGGGGAGCAGAATCCCATCACCACTTCGACACCGGCGCGGTTGTACCAGGAGCGGTCGAAGAACACGAGCTCACCGGTGGTGGGCAGATGCGACACGTATCGCTGGAAGTACCACTGGCCGCGCTCGGTGTCGTTGGGCTTGGCAAGCGCCACGACCCGCGCGCCGCGGGGATTCAGGTACTGATTGAACCGCCGGATCGAACCGCCCTTGCCGGCGGCGTCACGGCCTTCGAAGAGCACCACGACCTTCTCGCCGTTGGCCTTCACCCAGCGCTGCAGCTTGAGCAGCTCCACCTGCAGGTCGTGCAGCTCCTGCTCGTACAGCTTGTTCTTGATCTTGTCCTTGTAGGCGAACCGGTCCTCCATCATCTCGAGGGTCAGGTTCTCCGGGGCGATGCCCTCGTTGTTGGGCCTCTCCGGCCGCTCGGGCTTGTTCTTGTGCTTGCTCACTCGATCTCCCGCGGATGGATGGCTGGGCGCGGAGCCCGGGTGCCACGAAGTACCGCCGGAATCCGCTTGTTCAGGCTAGCTGGGAGCGCGCCGGGGGCGGCCCGGTCGGCGAGTGGAGCGGGGCCGGCGTCAGCTGTCGAGCAGCAGCGCCATGATGAGCGTGTTGAACCCGAACAGCAGTGCCACCACAACGGTTATGCGGTCGAGGTTCTTCTCCATGACGGTGGAGCCCGCGGCCGATGCGCCGAGGCCACCGCCGAACATGTCCGACAGGCCTCCGCCCTTGCCCGAGTGGATCAGCACCAAGAAGATCAGGCCGATTCCGAGTCCGAACTGCAGGACCCAGAGGAGTAGTTCAAGTATTCCCACGGCTCACGAGGGTAGTGCACACCCGGGCGCAGCGATAACCCGTCCGCCAGCTCCTCAGTGGTTGCGGAACTGGACGATTGCCGCGAACTCGTCGGCATCGAGTGACGCGCCGCCTACGAGCGCTCCGTCGATGTCGGGCTGGCCCATCAGTTCGACGATGTTGCCCGGCTTCACCGAACCGCCGTACTGCACGCGCACCCCGGCTGCGGCCTCGGCACCGGCGACCTCGCCCACAACCTGGCGCACCTTGGCGCACATCGCCTGGGCATCCTCCGACGTGGCGGTCTTGCCGGTGCCGATCGCCCAGATCGGCTCGTACGCGATCACGAGCTTGGCGATCTGCTCGGCTGACAGGCCGGCGAGGCCCTCGCGGACCTGGCCCTCTACCTTTGCCTCGGCCATGCCCTGTTCGCGCTCCTCGAGGGTCTCGCCACAGCACATGATCGGGGTCATGCCGTCGGCGATCACGGCCTTGACCTTCTTGTTGACGCTGTCGTCGGTCTCACCGAACAGCTCGCGCCGCTCGGAGTGCCCGACGATCACGTAGGCCACATCCAGCTTGGCCAGCATTGCGGGGGCCACCTCGCCGGTGAACGCGCCCTTCTCCTCGAAGTGACAGTTCTGGGCACCGAGACCAATCTTCATCTTGTCGGCCTCGATGACCGTCTGTACCGAACGGATGTCGGTGAAGGGCGGGTGCACCGTCACGTCGACCGCCGCATGGTCATCGGAGTCGAGGCGATAGTGCAGCTTCTGGACGCACTGGATCGCCTCGAAGTGGTTGTGGTGCATCTTCCAGTTGCCGCTGATGATCGGCTTGCGAGCGTCTGCCATTTGACTTGCTTCCTATCCTCTGGCGCCGCACGGGTTCCGAACCCGGGGCTTTGTGTTCGCTGAATCACGGATTCCGTGATCCAGCGCGAACAGAACGTTAGTAGTCAGCCTCCGGCCGCGTTGGAGGCTGCACGCAGGGCATCGAGCCCCGGCAGGTCACCCTGCTCGATCAACTCGAGCGAGGCGCCGCCACCGGTCGAGATGTGGTCGACCTCGTCAGCCATGCCGAACTGGGCAATGGCCGCAGCCGAGTCGCCACCGCCGATCACCGAGAATCCGCGTGACTCCGCGACCGCCGAAGCGACCGCACGGGTGCCCGCCTCGAAACGGGGGTCCTCGAAGACGCCCATCGGACCGTTCCACAGGATTGTGCGGGCCGACAGGATGATGTCGCCGAACGCCGCAGCCGTCCCCGGGCCGATGTCGAGGCCCATCCAGCCGTCGGGAAGCGCACGACCGAAGTTGCGCACCTCTCCCCCGACCTCGGGCTTGCCGATCTCTCCGCCGGGGCCGAGCCCGACCACGTCCTCGGGCAGGTGCAGCCGATCGCCGAACTCATCCAGCAGCGCCCTGCAGTTGTCGACCTGGTCGTCCTCGCACAGCGAGTTGCCGATGTTGTGCCCGGTCGCCCTGAAGAACGTGAAGCACATACCGCCACCGATGAGCACGTCGTCGGCGATGTCGAGCAGCGCACGGATCACGCCGAGCTTGTCGCTCACCTTGGCGCCACCGGTGATCGCCACGAACGGGCGCTTGGCGCTCTCGCGCACGCCGAGGAGCACCTCGACCTCCCTGGCGAGCAAACGGCCCGCTGCGGAGGGCAATGTGCGAGGCGGACCGACGATCGACGCATGCGAGCGGTGCGAGGCACCGAAGGCATCGTTGACGTACATGTCGTGGCCGGCCACCAACTGGGCGACGAACGCGTCGTCATCGGCGGTCTCACCCGGGTCGAAGCGCAGGTTGTCGAGCAGTTCGACACCGGGCGCCAGTTCGGCCAACCGGGTGCGGACCGGCTCGACCGAGAAGGCCGGGTCGGGCTTGCCCTTGGGCCGACCGAGGTGCGTACAGGCGGTGACCCGCGCGCCGCGTTCGATCAGCCAGTTGAGCGTGGGCAACGCTGCGCGGATACGCAGGTCGTCAGTGATGGCGCCGTCGCGGATCGGGACGTTGAAGTCCGCCCGCACCAGCACTGCCTTGCCCGATACGTCTCCCAGGTCGTCGAGCTCGGGTACTCCGAACTTCATCGGGTCGCCCGGCTCAGGAGCTGGCCGCGCCGACCTTGAGGGCCAGATCGACCAGTCGGTTCGAGTAGCCGGCCTCGTTGTCGTACCAGGACAGGATCTTCACCAGGTTGCCCATGGCCATGGTCAGACCGGAGTCGAACACCGAGCTGTAGGGAGAGCCGACGATGTCGGAGCTCACCAGCGGCTCCTCGGTGTACTGGAGCACGCCCTTGAGCGGGCCGTCCTCGGCCGCAGCCTTGAACGCTGCGTTGACGTCCTCGACGGTCACCTCTGTGTTGAGGGTGCCCACGAAGTCGGTGATCGAGCCGGTCGGGATCGGAACGCGCAGCGACGTGCCGTCGAGCTTGCCCTGCATCGACTGCAGCACCAGGCCGGTCGCTCGGGCAGCGCCGGTGGAGGTGGGCACGATGTTGATGGCGGCCGCTCGCGCACGACGAGGGTCCTTGTGGGGGCCATCCACGAGGCTCTGGTCACCCGTGTAGGCGTGGATGGTGTTCATGAGGCCCTTCTCGACACCGAAGGCGTCGTCGAGGACCTTGATCATCGGCACGAAGCAGTTGGTCGTGCAGGAGGCGTTGGAGACCACGATGTGCTTCTCGGGGTCGAAGGTGTCGTCGTTCACGCCCACCACGAATGTTGCGTCCGCGCCGGATGCCGGAGCGGAGACGATCACACGGGGTGCGCCACCCTCGAGGTGTGCAGCGGCCTTGTCGCGGTCGTTGAATATGCCGGTGGACTCGATGACCACATCGACACCCAACTCGCCCCATGGGATCTCGGCGGGGTCCCGGTACGAGACGACCTTGAGCACGTCGCCGTCGACATCGATGCCACCCTCGACCGCCTTGACCTCACCGGGGTATGCGCCGGCGACGGAGTCACGCCTGAGCAGGAGCTCCATCGTGTCGAGCGAGCCGAGGTCGTTGACTGCGACGAAGTCGATGTCTTCGCCACGCCTCTTGGCGGCCCGGAAAAAATTGCGCCCGATGCGGCCGAATCCGTTGATACCAACGCGAACTGTCATGTGTTAAGCACCCCTCGTGTAACGAGATGTCGTCTTGTGCACTCCGAATCCGGAGTCGTGCCCTCTTTCACAGGCAACGACCCCATCCGACCAGAAATCGACTATCGGTGCCAATCAGCGAAGGACTCAGGAGCCGGCTGCACCCCAGAGCGCGGATCGCAGTGCGCTCGCGAGGAGCTCGGCGTCGTGGGCCACATCACCGTCGCGGACCAGGTTGGCCGTGCGGGCCCCAGCCACGGACTCGGCTCCCCCGATTCGCGAGTCGTCGTGGAACACCAGGTCGGGGACGAGCCCGTGGCGAGACAGCGCGTCAACGTGGTCGGCCACGTCGTAGCCGTCGGTCTCGCGTGCCTGAGGGGCCAGGTTGCTCACGTAGGCCAGCGGAGCTTCACCCTGGGCAATCGCTTCACCGACTCCCGGGACCGCCACAGCCGCCAGCACGGACGTGTACAGGGATCCCGGGCCGAGCACGACCAGGTCCGCGTGGCTGATCGCCTCCAGCGCCTCGTCACAGGCCGTCGGCTCCGGGTCCAGACGCACCCGCCGAACCCCGGCCGTACCCGAAATCAGCTCCTGGCCGACGCAGATCGAACCGTCGGCCAACTCGGCGACCAGCTCCACCGGCTCCATGGTCGCCGGCAGCACCCTCCCGGCCACACCCAGCATCCCGCCCACCTCGTCGAGCGCCCCGAGCATGCTGCCAGAGGACTCCTCGAACGCTGCCAGCAGCAGGTTCCCGAACGAATGACCCTTCAGCTCCCCGGATTCGAAGCGGTGCTCCATCACCGTGAGCAGTGGCGACGAGTCCTCCGCCAGGGCCACCAGGCACTTGCGAAGATCGCCCGGCGCCAGTCGCTCGCCCGCCGCTCGAAGCCGACCCGTGGAACCGCCATCGTCTGCAACCGACACGACGGCCACAGGGTCGACCGGTAGTAGGCGCAGAGCCCTCAATGTGGCCGAGAGCCCGTGGCCGCCCCCGATGGCGACGACCGTAGGAGTACTCACCGTCCGAGGTCCCGGTGGCGGACCTGGGGCTCGCGGCCCGCTTCCCGTAGCCAGCCGGCGCATTGCTCGGCCATGGTCACCGACCGGTGCCTGCCACCCGTGCACCCGAACGCGATTGTGAGGAACGACTTGCCGTCGTTCTCGTACGCCGGAACCAGGAACTCGATCAGATCACGGGTCCGCATCATGAAACCGTCTGCGGTCTCCGACCCCATCACACGCTGCTGCACCGCCTCGTCGAGGCCACTCAGGTCGCGAAGCTCCGGATCCCAGTAGGGGTTGTCGAGGAACCGGCAGTCGAACAGCAGGTCGACCTCGCCCGGAACGCCGTACTTGTAGCCGAACGACACCAGGTTGACCTTGGTGCGCCCGTCGTCGCGGTCGCCGAACGCCGCAGTCACGCGCCGCCTGAGGTCGTGCACGTTGAGGTCGCTCGTGTCTATGAAGAGGTCGGCGCTCTGGCGCACAGCGGCCAGCAGCTTGCGTTCCTCGTGGATGGCGGACTCGGTGGAGCCCGTGAGTTCGCGCAGCGGATGGCGCCTTCGGGTCTCGCCGTAGCGGCGCACCAGCACGTCGGTCGCAGCGTCGAGGAACATCACGCGCACGTTGATGCCTGCCTCGCGCAACTCGGCGACCATCGATGACACCGCGCCCATGTCGTGGCCGGATCCCACCACGAGCGCGAGACCCCTCGCCGAGTCGGTGAAGCGACCGAGGTCAGCCACCTTGTGCACGAGCTCGACCGGCATGTTGTCGATCACGAACCAGCCGAGGTCCTCGAGCGTGTTTGCCGCCTGGCTGCGGCCCGCACCCGACAGGCCGGTGATCAGTACGACTTCTTCCACGTCTCCCAACGCTAGCGGGGCTGCCGCAAAAGAATTTCGGCGGGGCTGCATCCGGGTACCGCCCGCACGCCGAATCACCCCCCGACACCACAACGGTGCAACTCGACAGGAGATGAATCCCATGAAGAAGTTCCGTTTCACACTCGTCGCGATGCTCGCAGGCGTGGCCCTGGTAGGCGCCGCCTGCTCAGATGACGACGACAGCAGCGACGAGACCACGACCACCACAACCGAAGCCGAGAGCTC